>CAYWMY010000085.1:0-9891 GCA_964459405.1 uncultured Steroidobacteraceae bacterium
CCGGCCGGCATCCGGCGCAGCGGCGCCTCGCGTTCGAGGAGCTGCTGGCGCAGCAGCTGTCGCTGCGGCTGCTGCGCGAGGAGCTGCGCCGCGATCCTGCGTGGCCGCTGACGGGCACGGGCGAGCTGCGCGAGCGGCTGCGCCGCGCGCTCCCGTACCAGCTGACGGCCGCCCAGCAGCGCGTGCTCGCCGAGGTCGATGCGGACCTCGCGCGACCGAGTCCCATGCTGAGGCTCGTGCAGGGCGACGTGGGCTCGGGCAAGACGGTGGTCGCGGCGCTGGCGGCGCTGCGTGCCGTAGAAGCGGGTTTCCAGGCCGTGCTGATGGCGCCCACGGAGCTCCTCGCCGAGCAGCACGCGCAGAATTTCACACAGTGGCTCGATCCGCTCGGCGTCAGCAGCGCACTGCTCTCGGGCCGCCTCAGCGGTCGCGCGCGGCAGAACGCTCTGGCTGCGCTCGCGGCCGGCGCCACACAGATCGCGATCGGCACGCATGCGCTGTTCCAGCAGGATGTCCGCTTCCAGCGGCTGGCGCTCGCGATCATCGACGAGCAGCATCGCTTCGGCGTCGACCAGCGGCTCGCACTGCGCGGCAAGGGCGCCTGCGAGGGACGGTTCCCGCACCAGCTGATCATGACCGCCACGCCGATCCCGCGCACGCTGGCCATGACCGCCTACGCGGACCTCGACGTGTCCGTGATCGACGAGCTGCCGCCGGGGCGCGCACCGGTGCAGACGAGCGTGCTGTCCGATGCGCGCCGCGCCGAGGTCGTCGCGCGCATCCACCGTGCCTGCCTCGAGGGCCGGCAGGTCTACTGGGTGTGTCCGCTGATCGAGGAGTCCGACCAGCTCGAGGCGCAGGCGGCCGAAGAGACCGCGCGTTCGCTGGCGGAAGCGCTTCCGGACCTGAAGGTCGGGCTGGTGCATGGACGCATGCCGGCGGTCGCCAAGGAAGGGACCATGCAGCGCTTCAAGGCGGGCGAGATCAGGCTGCTGGTCGCCACGACCGTCATCGAGGTCGGCGTCGACGTCCCCAACGCCAGCCTCATGATCATCGAGAATGCCGAGCGTCTCGGCCTGTCGCAGCTGCACCAGCTGCGTGGCCGCGTCGGGCGCGGCCAACATGCCAGCGCCTGCGTATTGATGTACCACCCGCCGCTGTCGGAGACTGCGAAGGCACGGCTGGGCGTGCTGCGCGAAACGACCGACGGTTTCGAGGTCGCGCGCCGCGATCTCGAGCTGCGTGGACCCGGAGAGCTGCTGGGCACGCGCCAGGCGGGGCTGCTGTCGCTGAAGGTTGCGGACCTGATGCGCGACGCGGACCTGCTGCCCCGGGTGCAGCGCGCGGCGGACGCACTGCTGGTGCGGCACCCCGTCAACATTCCTCCGCTGCTGCGGCGCTGGATCGGTAGTGGCGCGAGGTACGGGAAGGTATGACGCGCTCGACGACTTCAAAGCCCCGACCCGAGCCACCGATGACGAACGACCCGCGACGCGGACCCGTCGACCCCGCCTACAAGCCGAGCTGGCGGCCGCAGCCGTTCCGCAGCGCGGTCGCCGTGCTGGGCACGACGTTGCACCAGTACGCGCGACTCATGCGCCTCGACCGGCCGATCGGCATCTGGTTGTTGTTGTGGCCGACGTTGTGGGCCCTGTGGATTGCCGGGGACGGCCGTCCCGACGCGCACGTGCTGGTTGTGTTCCTGTGCGGCGTCGTCGTGACGCGCTCCGCGGGCTGTGTCATCAACGACTTCGCCGATCGTGACTTCGACCGCCAGGTGCGGCGCACCGCGGACCGGCCGCTCGCGACCGGCCGGGTCGGACGCGCGGAAGCCCTGGTGCTGTTCCTGGCGCTGGGCCTGGTCGCGGTCGGCCTGGCGCTGACGCTGCCGCCACTCGCGCGGCTGCTCGCGATCGCTGGTGCGGTGCTCATGGTGACCTACCCGCTCATGAAGCGGTTCGTGCACATTCCGCAGCTGTATCTCGGCGCGGCGTTCGGCTGGGGTGTGCCAATGGCGTTCGGCGCGCTGCAGGACGCAATCCCGCGGCACGGCTGGCTGCTGTTCGTGGTGGCCGTGCTGTGGGCGATCGTCTACGACACCATGTATGCCATGGTCGATCGCGAGGATGACCGCAGGGCCGGCATCAAGTCGACGGCGATCCTGTTCGGCGACGCCGACCGGGCGGTCATCGCCGCGGTGCAGGCGATGATCCTGTACGCGCTCGTGCTCGTGGCCCGTGACATCGGACTCGGCGCGTGGTTCTTCGCCGGGCTCACGGCAGGCGCGCTGTTCTTCCTGTACGAGCTGTGGCTCATCCGGGACCGGCATCCGGCCAGCTGTTTCCGGGCGTTCAACAACGCACACTATTTCGGCCTCTGCGTGTTCGCGGGTATTGCGCTCGATTATCTCTATCGCTGATGGCCCGCGCGGGCCGCGACCCAGACCTCGACCCGGGCCGCGCCGGCACTGCGCAGCGTCCGCGCCAGCTCTTCGACCGTGCTGCCGGTCGTGAGCACGTCGTCCACGATGGCGAGGCGGCGCGGCGGCCGCCTGCGGACACGGAATGCATCGCGGACATTGCCGCCGCGCGCGGCGGCCTCGAGCCTCGCCTGTTCGGGTGTATCCCGGTGCCGCTCGCAGCAGTCGGCATCGATCGACAGGCCGAGCTCACGCCCGACCACGCGCGCCAGTTCCAGCGCCTGGTTGAAGCCGCGTTGCGCCTCGCGACGGCGGTGCAGCGGCACGGGCACGAGTGCCTCGATGCCGGCGTGGCCGCGCCGCCGCAGCTCGCGCGCGAGCAGCGTGCCCAGCACGCGCCCTGAAGCGAGTTCGCCCCGGTACTTCAGCGTGCGCACAAGAGAATCAGCCGGAAACCGGTAGGCGAGCGCCGCGACGACGCGGTCGTAGACCCGCGGCGTCGACGCACACGTCGCGCAGGGCGACAGCAGCAGGGCCGCCGCCGGCGCGCCACACACCGGGCAGGCGTGCTCGATCCGGGGCAGGTCGGCCTCGCAATCCCGACACAGGTCAAGACCCGGCCGCTGGCCTGGGTCGAGGCAGAGAAGGCAGCGTGGCGGAAACACCGCGCCGAGCAGACGGTCCGCCCATCTGTAAACCGGACTCGCGAACATAGGTTGACAGCCTCCTGCCTGAGAACAGAAACTTCCCTGAGGCTGTGGATCGTGGCCGCAAGACAACGCCACCGGTTGGCGGTTTTTTCACCGGATCAAGGACTTAAGCCAATGCCGATCGATGCCGAGCACCTCGGCGAGGTTCGCACGGACTGGACTCTCGACGAGGTTCGGGAACTCGCCGCACTGCCGTTCAACGACCTGATCTTCCATGCCCAGCGTGTGCACCGGCGCTGGTTCGACGCCAACACGGTCCAGATGTCGACGCTGCTGTCCATCAAGACCGGTGCCTGCCCCGAAGACTGCTCTTACTGCTCGCAGAGCGTGCGCTACGACACGGGGCTGCAGCGCGAGCAGCTGATGGCGGTCGATGAGGTACTCGAGAACGCGCGGCGCGCGAAAGCTGCCGGCGCCACACGCTTCTGCATGGGCGCGGCCTATCGCAGCCCGAAGGACCGCGACCTGCGCACCATCGTCGAGATGATCCGCGGGGTACGCGGACTGGGCCTTGAGACCTGCGCGACGCTGGGCATGCTCACGCGCGAGCAGGCGCTGGCGCTGAAGCAGGCGGGCCTCGATTACTACAACCACAACCTCGACACCTCGGCCGAGTATTACGGCAAGGTCATCACGACCCGGACCTACGAGGATCGCCTCGACACGCTGGCGGCCGTGCGCGAGGCCGGCATCAGCGTCTGCTGTGGCGGCATCCTCGGCATGGGCGAATCGGCCACGGACCGGCTCGCGCTGCTGCACACGCTGGCCACCCTGCCCGCGCATCCCGACAGCGTGCCGATCAACCAGCTGGTCGCGATCCCGGGAACACCGCTCGCCGATGCCGCACCGGTCGATCCCTTCGACTTCGTGCGGGTCATCGCGCTCGCGCGCATCCTCATGCCGCGCTCGCACGTGCGCCTGTCCGCGGGACGCAGCGGCATGAGCGACGAGTTGCAGGCCCTGTGCTTTCTCGCGGGCGCGAACTCACTGTTCTGCGGCGACCGGCTGCTGACCACCGGCAATCCCGACGTGGACCACGACCAGGAGCTGTTCCGGCGGCTGGGACTGCGCGGCGAGGCGCACGGCGAGCTGCCGGATCGGACCCCGATGCCGCAGGGTGCTGCGGCCGTGATGGCATCCGCTGGCGGCTGCGGATGCGGAGGTGGAGGCGGCTGCACGACGGCGGTCAATGCCTGACCTCGACGCCACGCTGCGCCACGAACTGGAACAGCTCGCGGCACAGGACCTGCGCCGGACCCGACGCTGCGTTGAGCCACTCGCGGATGCACGCGCCCGCGTCGACGGCCACGAGGCGGTCGTGTTCTGCAGCAACGATTACCTCGGGCTCGCGCGCCATCCGGCGCTGCGACAGGCGCAGGCGGATGCCGCCGCGGGCAGCGGCGCATCCCATCTCGTGACCGGACACCAGCCCGAGCACCGCGCGCTCGAGGAGGCGCTGGCGTCGTTCACGGGGCGCGAGTGCGCGATGCTGTTCTCGACCGGTTATCAAGCCAATCTCGGCGTGATCGGCGCACTCGTGGGCCGCCGCGACGCCGTGTTCGAGGACCGTCTCAACCATGCCTCGCTGCTCGACGGCGGCCTGCTGTCGGGAGCCCGCCTGCATCGCTATGCTCACGCAGACGTCGCGGCGCTCGAGCGCCGTCTCGCGGCGGCCTCCGCGGACCGCAGGCTCGTCGTCACCGACGGCGTCTTCAGCATGGACGGCGACACGGCACCGCTCGCCGAACTGGCCGCAGCCGCCGCACGCCACGATGCCTGGCTCATGGTCGACGATGCGCACGGGCTCGGCGTACTCGGTCCCGACGGGCGTGGCTCCGTCGGCGCAGCCGGGCTCGGGGTCACCGCAGTGCCGGTGCTCGTGGGTACGCTGGGCAAGGCCTTCGGCACTTTTGGCGCATTCGTGGCGGGCAGCCGCGCACTGATCGATCATCTCGCGCAGCGTGCGCGCACCTACATCTATACGACAGCGCTGCCACCGGCCGTGGCAGCGGCGACGCGGGCGGCGGTGCGCCTGGCAGAACAGGAACCCTGGCGGCGGCAGCGCGTGCTGGAGCTGAGCGCGAGATTCCGCGCCGGCTGCCTGCGCGCGGGGATCCGCCTGCGGCCGTCCGAGTCCCCGATCCAGCCGGTCATCGTCGGCGAGGCGGGTGCGGCGCTCGCAGCCAGCGAAGCACTGCTCGCGCGCGGCTACTACGTCACCGCCATCCGGCCGCCGACAGTGCCAGCCGGAACCTCGCGACTGCGCGTCACGCTGTCCGCAGCACACGACGAATCGCAGGTCGACGGCCTGGTCGCCGCGCTCGCGGAGGTTCTACGGACGCCGGGACCATGAACACCCTGGTGCCCGGACACGTGCTGCTGCCCGGCTGGTCGATGGAGGCCGCCAGCCTGTCGCCCCTGGCGCAGGGTCTGGATGCGCCGGCGCAAATGCTCGACCTGCCGGGCCAGGGCAGCCGCCGCGACGAGACCATGCCCGATTCGCTGGAAGGACTCGCGCGGGTGCTGGAGCACGACCTGCGGGATGGTGTCGTGCTCATCGGCTGGTCGCTCGGAGCGCTCGCCGCGCTCGCGATCGCTGCCCGCGGGCGAGTGCAGCCCGCGGCGCTGGTGCTGGTCACGCCCACGCCGCGGTTCCTCGCGGGCGTCGAGTGGGAACACGGCGTGGACCCGATCCTGCTCGAACGCTACGAGCATGCGGCGAAGTGCGACGCCGAGGCCCTGCGCGATGAGTTCACGTCGCTGCTGCTGCTCGGCGATGCGCGCCGCGGCGCCACGCTCCGGCGGCTGCGCGAACTGCGCCGGGACGTGGCGGCTCCGGCACCAGCCGCCCTCGCGGCCGGACTGCGCATCCTGCGCACAGCGGACCTGCGCTCGGCCTGCGCCACCATCGCGACTCCCGCACTCGTGGTCGCGGGCGGCGCGGACCGCGTGACGCCGCCCGGTGCGGCGCGCTGGCTCGCGGCGGCGCTGCCGGACGCGACGCTCCTGGAGCTGGGGTCGGCGGGCCATGGCTTGCCGATGAGCCACGTGGCAGAACTCACGGCTGCGGTCGCCGGGTTCCTCGGCCACCGGGCGCTCGACGTGCGGATGGCGGACGCATGACGCATGCAGTGCTTCCCGGACTCGACGCACGGGCGGCCTGGCGGGCCTTCAGTCGTGCGAGCGCCGGGTACGATCGGGCCGCAGGGCTCCAGCACGAGGTGCGCGAGGAGCTGCTGTCGCGCCTGGACGTGGTGCGCGCGGCGCCCGAGGTGATCGTCGATGTCGGCTGCGGCACGGGCCATGGTGCGCGCGCCCTCGAGCGCCGCTTCCCGCGGGCGCGGGTCATCGCGCTGGATGCGGCCCACGGCATGCTGCTGGCCGCGCGCGCGCAGCAACGCTGGTGGCGGCGCTTCCCGCGGCTGCGCGCCGACGCCGCCGCGCTGCCGCTCGCCGACGGCAGCGTCGACCTGGTGTTCTCGAATCTCATGCTGCAGTGGTGCCCGGACCCGCAGCGGGTGTTCGTCGAGTTCCACCGCGTGCTGCGCCCGGGCGGGCTGCTGCACTTCACGACCTTCGGCCCGGACACGCTGTGCGAGCTGCGCCAGGCCTTCACGGCGGCCGACGGGCACTCGCACGTGAACGTCTTCGCGGACATGCACGACCTCGGCGACGGCCTCGTACGCGCGGGGTTCGCCGCGCCGGTGATGGATGTGGACCGGCACGTGCACTCGCACGCGGACGTGATGGAACTGATGCGCGACCTGAAGAGCATCGGTGCGCACAACGTCACGCTGCATCGACCGAGGGGATTGACCGGCCGCGGCCGCTGGCGGGCGATGCAGGCGGCCTACGAGCGTGACCGCCGCGACGGCCGCCTGCCGGTCACCTGGGAGGTCGTCTACGGCCACGCCTGGCGGGCCGACGCGACGCGCCACCGCAGCCCGCCGGGCGATCACGCGGTGCCGCTCACCGCCATCGGCCGTCGCCGTCGCGATCCGCCACCATGAGCCGCGCGCTGTTCGTCACCGGTACCGACACCGGGATCGGCAAGACGCGCGTCGCCTGCGCGCTGCTGCGGGCCTTCGCGGCGCGCGGGGCGCGCGTGGCCGGCATGAAGCCCGTCGCCGCGGGCGCGGTCGACACACCCGAAGGTCCACGCAATGCGGACGCGCTGGCGTTGATGGCAGCGGCGTCGGGCCGCGTGCCGTACGGCATCGTCAACCCCTTCGTCTTCACTCCGTCGATCGCACCGCATCTGGCGGCAGCCGAGGCGGGGGTGCGGATCGACCTCGACCACATCGCCCGCTGCCATGCAGAGCTCGCCGCCCGGCACGACGTGGTCATCGTCGAAGGAGCCGGCGGACTGCTGGTCCCGCTGGACGAGCGACGCAGCTTCGCCGATCTTGCGCGTGCGCTGGGCGCCCCCGTCCTCCTGGTCGTCGGCCTGCGCCTGGGCTGCCTGAACCACGCCTTCCTGAGCGCGGAAGCGATTGCGACGCGGGGGCTGCGACTCGCCGGATGGGTCGGAACGGCTCTGGATCCCGGCTTTGAGCGCCCGGATGCCAACGTGGCGGCACTGCGCGAACGCATCGTCGCGCCCTGCTGGGGCACGCTGGGCCACCGGCCGGAGACTGAAGCCAGGTCCGACGTGATCGACCTTGACCCGCGCGCCATCGACGCGTTCCTGGCCGGCTGACCGTCGTACCGGATTTCCGTGAACGCACGCCACCTCGATCACCTCAGCGCGGCGCGGCCGACCGCGCGCTCGGCGACCCGGGACGCGGAGCGGCCTGCCCGATTCCGGGGTCTTCAGGCGTCCCGGTCGCCGGTTTCGTGTTGCAGGCCTCCTGCCGGTCACCTAAGATCAATTCTAGGGTTGCCCGTCGGGTGCATTGGCTCGTCGTGCGACAGGGGGAATCAGATGATGACGGCCCGTCCGCGCATCACGCGGTGCCTGTACCCGCGGATGTCGTGAGTGCTGCACGATTCTTCCTGTTGTCGTGCCCATCACGCCGCGGGCTTGCGGCCCGGTCCTTCGGCTGTGACTGCCTGCGGCCTTGCGGGCCACTGCGGTGGCCACGGGACCGACAGCGCGTCGCCCGGAAAGAGGCGGCAGCGGGAATCCAGCGCGGTCTTTCACCGCGATTGAAGATGAGGTTCCGAGGGCCTGCGGGACTGGCCTGGCGAGCGGGTCTGCCGGCAGGAATCCAGGCTGGGTTATTTCGACTGGAGAGCGGGGCGTCCATGTCCATCATCAACAAGAGTCTGCGGTCGGCCGCGGGCACCGTGGCAGCAGTGCTGGCGGCAGCGCCGGCGCGAGCCGACTGGGGCCTGCTCAACATGCCGCAAGGCGTCACGAACCTGAGCCGCGAGATCTACGATCTGCACATGCTGATCCTGTGGGTCTGCGTCGTGATCGGCGCGGTGGTGTTCGCGGCCATGGTCTATTCGCTGGTGAAATACCGCAGATCGCAGGGCGCAGTGGCGGATACCAGCATCCTGCACAGCGACAAGGTCGAGTTCATCTGGACGATCATCCCGGTCTTCATCCTGGTGGCGATGGCCGTGCCGGCCGCACGGACACTGTTGAAGATCGAGGACATGACCGGGTCGCAGATGACCGTGAAGGTCACGGGTTATCAGTGGCAGTGGCGCTATGACTATCTCGACGCCGGCGTCGGCTTCTACAGCCGGCTCGCCACCTCCAGCGACGAGGCCCGTCAGCTGGACTCGGGCGTCACACCCGACAGCGTCGACAATTATCTGCTCGATGTCGACAACCCGCTGGTCGTCCCCGAGGACACCAAGGTACGCCTGCTGCTGACGGCCAACGACGTCATTCATTCCTGGTGGGTGCCCGAACTCGCGGTGAAACGCGATGCGATCCCGGGCTTCGTCAACGAGCTGTGGTTCCAGGCCAACGAGCCCGGCACCTATCGCGGTCAATGCGCGGAGCTGTGCGGCCGCGACCATGGCTTCATGCCCGTGGTGGTCGTCGTCAAGACCAGGGAGGACTTCGCCGCATGGCTCGAGACCGAGCAGGCGAAGAACCGGCCGGCGGCCGTGACTGCGGACGCGACCACCGCCCAGCTTCACGCGACCGGCGGCGTCGCAATCCTTGCCCAGGCGGAGTGATCGATCATGGCGAACTCGCACGCTGCACACGCGGACCACCACGACCACGCGCCCACCGGGATCAGGCGCTGGCTGTTCTCGACCAACCACAAGGACATCGGGACCATGTACCTGGTGTTCGCGCTGATCATGTTCCTGATCGGCGGCTCCATGGCCCTCATCATCCGCGCCGAGCTGTTCCAGCCCGGCATGCAGCTCGTCGACCCCGGCTTCTTCAACCAGATGACCACCGTGCATGCACTGGTGATGGTGTTCGGTGCGGTGATGCCGGCGACGGTCGGTCTCGCCAACTGGATGATCCCGCTGCAGGTCGGTGCCCCGGACATGGCCCTGCCGCGCATGAACAACTACAGCTTCTGGCTGCTGGTCGCGGCGTTCGCGCTGCTGATCACCACGCTGTTCCTGCCGGGCGGTGCGCCAGCCGCGGGCTGGACGCTGTATCCGCCACTGGTGCTGCAGGGCGGCAACTCGTTCCCGCTGTCGATCTTCGCGATCCACATGATGGGTGCCTCGTCGATCATGGGCTCCATCAATGTGATCGTGACCATCATGAACATGCGCGCACCGGGCATGTCGCTGCTCAAGATGCCGATCTTCTGCTGGACCTGGCTCATCACCGCCTGG
>CAYWMY010000086.1:0-9852 GCA_964459405.1 uncultured Steroidobacteraceae bacterium
ACCCATGTCGCGGTGCGTGAGCTTGAACCAGGCCTTGGCAAAGGCGAGCCGGAACTCCTCAGGGTTCTCGCGGAACCGCGCCGAGATCTTCGCGTAGGCCGGATCCATTTTCAGCGCCAGGTCGGTGGTGAACATGATCGGCTGGTGGCGCTTCGACGGATCGTGGGCATCGGGCACCATGCCCGCGCCGCGGCCGTTGGCGGGAACCCACTGGATCGCTCCGGCCGGGCTCCTGGTCTGCACCCAGTCGAAGGCGTAGAGGTTGTCGAGGAACTGCGTCGACCAGTTCGTGGGCGCCGGGCCCCAGGCCCCTTCGAGGCCGCTGGTGACCGTGTCGGCGCCATGTCCCTTGCCGCACTTGTTCTCCCAGCCGAAGCCCTGCTGTTCGAGCGGGGCCGCGGCCGGCTCCGCGCCCACGCACTTGCCCGGGTCGTGCGCGCCATGCGCCTTGCCGAAGGTGTGGCCGCCGGCGATCAGCGCCACGGTTTCTTCGTCGTTCATCGCCATGCGCCCGAAGGTTTCGCGGATGTCGCGTGCCGCGAGCAGCGGGTCCGGGTTGCCATTCGGGCCTTCCGGGTTCACGTAGATCAGGCCCATCTGCACCGCGGCGAGCGGCCTCGCGAGCTGGCGGTCGCCGCTGTAGCGCTCATCAGCGAGCCACTTCTTCTCCGGGCCCCAGTAGACCTTGTCCGCTTCCCAGTCATCGATGCGCCCGCCGGCGAAGCCGAAGGTCTTGAAGCCCATCGACTCCAGCGCGACGTTACCCGCGAGCACCATCAGGTCCGCCCAGGAGATCTGGCGGCCGTACTTCTGCTTGATCGGCCACAGCAGGCGCCGCGCCTTGTCGAGGCTGACGTTGTCGGGCCAGCTGTTGAGCGGCTCGAAGCGCTGCTGGGCGCCATCGGCGCCGCCACGTCCATCGATGGTGCGGTACGTGCCTGCGCTGTGCCAGGCCATGCGGATGAACAACGGTCCGTAGTGACCATAGTCCGCAGGCCACCAGGGCTGCGACGTGGTCATCAGCGTCCGCAGATCATTCTTCACGGCTTCGAGGTCGAGCTTGCTGAATTGGTCGGCATAGTTGAAGCCGTCACCCATCGGGTTCGACTTCCCCGAGTGCTGCCGCAGAGGGCTCAGGTCGAGCTGCTCGGGCCACCACATCCGGTTGGAATTGACGATTTCGCCGGCCTCTGCCGTGCCGGATGAGATGAACGGCGACAGCGCCGCCGTTGCAAGGGCGACCGCCACGGCGGTCGTTAAACGTGACGTTCTGTTTCGCATCGCAGAGCACTCCTGGTTTGCAGAGGACGGGCAATTACCGCCGCGCGATCATTCATCTCGAGGCCCGCGGGAACAACTGATCTATTCTATGGCTCTGATTGCCTGTGTCTATCGGCCGGCGGCTCCATGCCGTGAGCGGGGCCGCTTTCAGACAGTGATGCCTGCGACGAAGGCCGTCCGGATCCGACCGGCCCTCCGGGGGGCTCTGTCGCACGCCGGGTCGACTCGATGAGTACCGCCTCGACTCGTACCCGCACGGCTCATCGCTGCGGCAATGCGCTGTGGCAAGATGCACCGGACCCGCCGGCAGGGGCGGGCCCGGAGAATCCCGTTTCGGTGCCGGATCCAGTCAGGGGGAAGAGCCATGAGCCAGGCGAACAAGAAGATCGCGCAGGACTTTCTCGCCGCCCTTCTGCGCGGAGACCGGGAAGGGATGCGACCCTACCTGCACCCTGAACTGGAGGTGCTGGAGCCCGCTTCGCTGCCGTACGGAGGCGTCTGGAAGGGACCCGAGGGCATCTTCGCGATGTCCGAGAAGGTGTTCAGCGTCTGGAAGGACTGCCAGGTCACGGTCAGGGACATGCTGGCGGATGGTGACAAGGTCGTCGGCCTGTACGAAATGCGCGGCGTCGGCAGGAGCAGCGGCATTCCGTTCACCGTGCATATCACGGAAGTCATGCGCGTCCAGGATGGCAGGATCAGGGAGATCGAGGTCTTCTACTTCGACACGAAGATGCTGCACGACGTCCACACCGGCAATCGCGCGACTTGAGGGCTCTCTGCGGCGACAGTCCCTGACGCCGATGTGCGGCCGGCCGGGCGGCGACAGGCCGGGGCACCGCTGCAGAATCAGGACTTGCGGATTCTGCGGACGCAGCCGGTCCGGTCGCGGCGGTGGAATGCTCCCAAGGTGCGGCGCACGGCAACGGGGATGCCGCACGGAGGGAGCATCGTGAGAATCCGGTCGCGAGTGGGCGCGAGCTTGCTGTTCTTGGTCTGCCTGCCGGCGTTCGCCGCATCGCTGCCGGTGAAGCCGCCGCGCCCCGAGGATCTCGACCGTGTGCGCGCCCACGAGGCGGCCGTGGTGCTGCTGCGTGTCGCGGGGACGATCGATGGCAAGGTGATCGTTCCGGGGCGCTCGTCCGATGCGAATCGGCTGCCGCGCATGTTCGTCGCCAGCCTGGACAGTCTCGATGCCCCGAAACGGACGCGCGCCGCGGCGCTGACGCCCGCATCGGCCGACGAAGGCTGGCAGTACCTGCTGCTGCCGCCGGGGACGTATTTCCTGCTGGTTCTGCCACCCGGCGTAGAGCAGAACCCGCCGGCGGTGGCGTACAGCGTCGCGGCCGGCCGCTACGGTCGCCTCACCGACTACGCACTCAAGCAGGGGCGCGGCGGTTTCTGGTCAGGGGATCTCGGTGGCTTTGTGTTCGCGCAGTCGCAGCCGCCCGATTTTCAGCCGCTGCCGGGATTCTGGTTCGAGGTGCCCCACGATCCCGGCGTTGTCTATGTGGGATCGCTGTCCACGACCTGCAAGGGTGGCCGTGGACTGTTCGGCAGCCTGATCGATTCCTGCAGCGACTTCGATCTCACCGACGAGTCGACGGCAGCCGGAGCGCTCGCCGCCGCCGCACTGCCGGGGCTCGCGTTCGGCGCGCGGCCGCTCGTGCCCTACGGCAGTCTGCGATCCGCTGTGTCACCGGCTGAGCCACGCACGGTGCCGGTTGCCGCGCAGGGGGCCTCCGTCGTCGGCGCGGCGTTCGGCGGGGCGCGGCTGGAGGCGTCGCCAACGCTGCACGGCGTCCGTCCCGCTGTGAGCCTGTACAACCTGCTGGTCACCGGTGGTCAGCTGCTGCATCAGTCGTCGGAGGCGCAGCGCGCGAGGGCGCAGGCCGCACAGCTTCAGCCGTGCCTGGAGGGCCTGTCGTCCTCGATCGCGGGCTACGATGCAGCCGCGGCCTTCGCGTCGGCCCTGGTGGCCGCGCCGGGGCCGTCGCGGGAGACGGCCACCGCAGCTGGCGTCGCGACGGCCGCGGAGGCCGCATCAGCCCACCGGCGCTGGTCGGTGGCGCTGCCCATCCTGCGGCTCCGCGATGCCGGCGCACCCGACAGCCTCGTGCTGGAACTCGCGCTCGCCGTCAGGCTCGAGAATCTCGACACCGGGCGTCTCGAGGCTTACGCGCTGATGGTGTCGGGTCCGGAACCACCGGCGCAGGACCCGCATTCACCGGCTTCGCCGCTGTACATGCGGCTCGTGCCCGAGCGCGCCGAGCCACGGCCGCTCGACGAGTGGTGCGGCGCTGGCGGCGGCGCGCTGCTGCATGCCGAGATCGAGCGTGCCATGAAGAACATCGCCGCGCAGCTCGTGCGGGATCTCGAGTGACGGCACCCGCGGGCGGGTCCGGTCGAGGCCCCGCCAGCGACGGCCCGCGTCCGGATCTCAGGTCGATGCTGGCGATCCGGCCAGCGCAGGCTCGACCTCATCGTCCCGCAACAAGGTACCAATGCCGCTGAACGACTCGGTGCGATAACGCCACGCGCGTGCGCTGCGCGGCAGCTCACCGCTGGCCCAGCCGGCCTTGCGCTTCAGCTCCCGCAGGAAATCGCGCGGCTCCGGCAGCATGTCCCAGACGGCCGGCAGAAATGTCGTACGTCGGGCACCGAACGCGAGCACCAGGCCGTCGACGCGTGGCTCGAGGCCACCGATCAGCTCGCGCTCGTCGGTGAACGGGAACGGCTCGAGTGGCGTGAGCACGCTGATCGTGATGTCGAGCGTCTCGATCTCCACCGCCGCAACCGCGGGGAAGCGCGGATCGGCGAAAGCACTCGCCCAGGCGTTGTGCCAGACGTCCAGGGCGAGCGGCCGCACCGGATCCAGCGAGCCGCAGCAGCCACGCAGCTCGTCCGCCAGCGTGAGCGTCGTGAACGTGGCGCGCGGTTCGAGCAGCGCCGGCGGCAGCATTTCGCGTGGTGCGGGCACCGGGCCCGCGCAACCGATGCCGCGCTCGATCGAGTGCTGCGCGAGCGCGACGAGCCGGCGACGGTCGTGGGCCTCAAGCATCGTAGTAGCCGAAAGCGCCGTAGCCGACCACGCGACTGCGCTCACCGGCGGTATCGCCGGAGTTGCGCAGATCGAGGATCTCGACGCGCAGGCCGCGACGGCGCGCGACGCGCGCGAGACCGTTGATCGGCACGGCGCCGCAGGCCTCGTCGCCGCGGAGGTCCTCGCGTCCCGCGACAATCGCCTGCGCCGTGGCGCGATCGGCGACGCACGCCGACGCATAGGACTGATAGTGACTGAGATCGGAACTTACGATGATCAGCGTCTCCGGCCCGCCCCACAGGACGTCGATGAGCGCGGCGGCTTCACCGCACGAGGCGTCGCCGGCCACGACCGGCACGATCCGCGCCTGGGGCGCGAGCTCCTGCAGGAACGGCAGCTGGACTTCGAGGCTGTGCTCGAGCGCATGCGCCTCGTCCGATACCGTGACCGCCGGCAGGGCACGCAGCGCTGCGACCGCATCCGTATCGACGGGCATCTCGCCGAGTGGCGTCGCGAAGGCCTGCGCGGCAGGCACCGCGAGGCCGCGCAGCCAGACCCGGTGAGCGGGACCGAGCAGCACGACGCGTCCGAGCGTGCGCGCCGCGGCGCCGAGAGCGGCGTAGCCGCTCGCCGCAATGGCGCCCGAGTACACATATCCGGCGTGGGGCAGGATCAGGGCCTTCGGCGCGCGCGCAGCGGCGGCTGCGCCGCCCGGTGTGCGCGCGCGGTGGTCGGCCCGTGCAGCGTCGAGCAGTGCGCTCACGGTCGCGCGCAGCTCCCCGGGCTCTGACGGGTAGAAGAGCCCCGCGACGGCCGCGGGGCGCAGGGCTGGTCGAGAGGCGTGCACGTGCATGGGGCCGCCGGCATTGAAGTTGTGCTGATGGACCCGATATTGGGGATGATGTGGCTTCTTCAACGCCAGACACTCTCATGAGCGCAACCGGGATCCGGGCCGCCGAAGCGATCGTCGACACCCGCCACTGGCAGGCGCTGCCGGATGGCCGTGTGCAGTGCGACGTCTGTCCGCGCGCCTGCCGCATGCACGAGGGCCAGCGCGGGCTGTGCTTCGTGCGCGGTGTCGAGGAAGGCGCCGTGAAACTGTACAGCTACGGGCGATCGAGCGGGTTCTGCGTGGACCCCATCGAGAAGAAGCCCCTGTACCACTTCCATCCCGGCAGTGCGGTGCTGTCATTCGGCACCGCGGGCTGCAATCTCGCCTGCAAGTTCTGTCAGAACTGGGACATGAGCAAGTCGCGCGAGATGGACACGCTGAGCGACGCGGCGAGTCCCGAGGCGCTTGCCGCGGCCGCCGTGCGACTCGGCTGCACGAGCATCGCCTACACCTACAACGATCCGACGGTCTTCATGGAGTACGCGATCGACGTGGCCGAGGCAGCCCGCGCCCGCGGCGTACGCAGCGTCGCCGTGACCGCGGGCTACATGTGCCCCGCGCCGCGCGCGGAGCTGTTCGCCCGGATGGATGCGGCGAACATCGACCTGAAGGGGTTTTCCGAGGACTTCTACCGCAGGATCTGCGGCGCTGAGCTGGGCGCGGTGCTCGACACGCTGGAGTACGTGCACCGCGAAACGCGCGTGTGGCTCGAGGTCACGACACTGCTGATTCCGGGGCACAACGACTCGGATGCGGAGCTGCAGGCGATGTCGGCGTGGTTCGCCGGGCACCTGGGGCCCGAGGTGCCGTGGCACTTCTCGGCGTTCCACCCCGACTGGAAGATGCGCGAGGTGCCGCCGACGCCGTTCGCGACGCTGCAGCGCGCACGGCGCATCGCGATGCAGCACGGACTCCGTTACGTCTACACGGGCAACGTGCGGGACCTCGAGGGTGGCGGCACACACTGCCACGGCTGCCAGGCGCCGATCATCGGGCGCGACGGCTACAGCCTCACACAGTGGGGACTCGACGCGGACGGCCGCTGCCAGGTCTGCGGCACGCGCTGCGCAGGCCACTTCGCGGCCGGACCGGGACAGTGGGGCTCGCGGCGCGCCCGGGTGCAGCTGTCCGCGTAGGCGGGCCCGCGCGGCGCACGGCTCCCGCGGGGCCGATCGAAATGCCACGGACCGGTTTCCTGCAGCCGCTGCGCGGCGTCGCCCCGCTGGCGGCGCGCGCCGTGTTCGGGCGCGGCGCGTCCGATGGGGCCTCGTCGGCGTTCAGCTCTCCGGAACGTAGGGCGACTGCAGCCAGGACTCGAAGAATTCGCGACGCAGCTCGTCCTCGCGGCCCAGGTATCGTGGCGAGAAGTGGAACGGCACGGCCCTGACGACGCCCGCGGTGCGGGCGATCGTGCCGGCGGCCCGTGCCGTCAGATGCGCCTTGCGCTCGGCCATCCGGCGGTCGCTGTCGAGGAACATCGCCTCGATGAAGAGCCAGTCCGCACCGTGCAGGAACCCGGCGAGGGCTTCGCGGTTGCGCGGCACGTCCGCGACGTCGGTCACGTAGCACACTTTCTGGCCCGGCACGAACTCCAGCACCTCGCGCCTGAGCAGGCCGAGTGGCAGCGTCGTGTCGCGGGAGCCTTCGCGCGTGCGCCAGTGAATCCGGATGGGGAGGTCGTCGGGCGCACCTTCGCGCACACGCCGTTTCAGCTCGGTGAGCCAGGGACCTGCCGGCAGTCGCAGGGCCTCCAGGCGGTTCCTCCAGACGTTCATGTGCGTCGCCTCTTCGAAGGAGAACGCCAGTGAGGTGATGTCGTGATGCTGGAGCGGCAGTGCGCGCACGCGGAACTGCAGGTCCGCGAGCAGTACACCGTCGCCGATCGTGACCTCGGGCAGCGGTTCGCGCGCAAAGCGGGCGCGGCTGCTGAACCGCGCGCGTTGCAGGCGATCGCAGCCGTCGTATTCGTGCGCCTCGATCACGACCCCGGTCTCGTAGTTCTGCACCAGGTTCCAGGTGTACGCCGCAAGCTTGTGCTCGAGCTGCGCGATGAAGCCATGGGGCCCGTAGAGGCGCACGCCGGTATCGCGGCCGAGACAGACCCGCAGCAGATGATCGAAGCCGCAGAAATGGTCCATGTGCGTGTGGGACACGAACACGTCGCTGATGCGCAGCAGCTTGCGCGTCGGCAGCACCGTGACGTCGCCGATGTCGAAGAGCAGTGCGCGGCGCTCGAACTTCAGGTCCACGTAGACACCGGGATCCCCGAAGGTGTGGTTGGTCAGCGCCGCGTCGAAAATGGGCCGCATACACGGCAGGATAGCAGCAGGGCCCGGCACTGCCGCGGGACCCGCAGTGATGGCTTGTCCGATGCAGGGGTGCAACGTGATGCGGGCTGATTCGGGACTGGTCGGCCAGGCGGCGAGGAAGCTGGGCAGGAATGCGGCGACGGTCGCTGTCGCCGGTGTCGCTGCCATGATCGTGCGCTACGGTTTCATCGAGCGTGACGACCTGGGGCTGCGCTGCCAGATGGCGACGGTGGCGCTCTGGTGGTGCGATCTGCGCCTGCTGATCGTGCGCGCGTTCCTGCACGGCGTCTTCGGGTTCTCGAGCATGGCCCTCGCGGCACTGGCGGCCTGGCGGCGATCAACCCTGGCGGCCCACCTCGCCCTCGCGATCGGCACCGCCGGCATGGTGCTCTACGACTTCACCGGGTCGGGCATCGGGTTGCTTGGCGGCGCCATGGTGCTTGCGGGACTGCGGAACGAGCGGCAGCAGGACGGCCGAGCCCAGCAACACGCTCGCAGCGCCCCAGCCGAGTGACCGGGCGTTCTGCAACCGCTCGAGTAACGGGATGAGGCACCCCGCGGCGACGAGCCAGATCGCGAGCAGCACTTCGTCGACCGCGCGTCGCTCCCGCAGGCTCGCGGCACGGGCCTGCGGATTCACGCCGGCGGTGATCGCGATGCCGAGCACGCCGGGCAGGAACAGCCACAGCGGGAAGTCGCGGTGGCGTCCGGCGAACACGAGCCCGAGGCACACGTAGGCGCAGCCGAGCAGCAGCGGCAGGGTGAGCGCCCGCGGCATCGGGTCGCGCGTCACAGGTGTCCGCGCGGCGAGCGCGCGGACCGCGATGCCGAACGCGAGCCAGCCGGTCACCACGACCGCGAGCGTGATCGTCCAGTCGAGGGCCGTTGCGTTGCCGGCCAGCAGGTATTGCCGCTGTCGCGCCGCGATGCCGACGAACAGCGCGGCCGAGGCGGCCAGCGCCAGGCCGACGCGGAACCGGGCCACGCCGCCCAGCAGCACCCCGGCGCCGGCACCCAGCAGGCTGGCGACCAGGGCCGCGACGATCACGGCTCGTCCTTGCGGTGCCTCGGCCAGCGGGCCCGACCACGGGAATTTCTCGTGTCCCTCGCCGTCGTAGAGTCCCCAGTGTCCGCCGACCGTCCCTTCGTGCGCCATCTTCCATGGCTGGTCGAAGGCCTCGATCAGGTTGTAGTCGATGCCGCGCTGTTCCGCGAGCACGGTGAACTCACGGATGTATCGCGCCTGGTTGACGCGGCCGGGCACGGCCGCGCCGCGCGGGCGCCCCGCGCTCGGCCAGCCGGTCTCGCCGACCAGCACTGCCTTGCCGGGGAAGCTCCGCTGAATCTCCCTGTACAGGCCGTGCACGAAGGGGATCACGTCGTCGATGCCCACGGGGTCGTCGTCCCAGTAGGGAAGGATGTGCACCGTGACGAACGACACCGCCTCCGACAACGCGCGGTGCTTCATCCAGACACCCCAGACGTCGGCGTAGGTCACCGGCAGTCCGGTGGCCGATGCGACGCGGTGAATCAGGGCGGCCAGCTGCTCCGGCGCGAGCTCACGGCGCAGCAGCACCTCATTACCGACCACGATGGTGCGGATGGTTTCGCGGTGCCTCCTGGCGAGGTCGATTCCGCGCGCGATCTCGCGTTCGTTGTGTGCCAGGTCGCTGCCGATCCACAGCCCGAGCAGCACCTCGAGCCCGAACTCCCGGGCCACCTGGGGTGCCTGATCGAAGCCGTCGGACACGGTGTAGGTGCGGATGCAGCCCGTCCGTTTCGCGAGGTGCGCGAAGTCGTACCGCAGCTGGCCGGGCGTCACGTTTCGCGGCGCCCGGCTCCCGCTGCTGGATGGCGCATAGGAGACGCACCGCGGGCGGGCCGCCACGCCCTCCGCGACGGCCACGGCGCGCGCGTCCAGCCACCAGGACCCCAGCAGCGCCAGCGCCGCGAACGCGAGCACGATGAGCAGCCGCGCATCCCTGCCTGCGGAGACGTTCACTTTGCGACGGCCGCCGGGGCCCGGGGCCGGTCCGGAATGCCAGTGACGCCTGGTCGCCCCGCATCAGCGGGGAGTGCGCGCAATCCGCCGCGCCGTCGTGAGGCATGTCTGCGGTGCTCGGGAACTCCGTTCCCGCCACGGCAGCGAGGTGTGGTTGCGATGGGCCGGGTGGAACGGGGGGCACGGCTGGCACGGCGCATGAGGCAATCATGACCTGTCCAGCCTCATCGTGCTTCGCCGGCCGCCGATCACAGGTCGCCGGGCCGCTCACGGGCGCCTCGACGATCTGAGCGGCGAGACAGACGTCTACGGTTCGAACATCACC
>CAYWMY010000087.1:0-9719 GCA_964459405.1 uncultured Steroidobacteraceae bacterium
GCGGTGGCAGTTCTCGCGTCTGGGCGGGAGCGGCATCGATCCAGCAGCGATGGCGGAGTATGCGCGATCCTTCCGCGATCCGCGCACCATCCACGCCACCTGTGAGGACTATCGCGCCGCCGCCACCATCGATCTCGCGCATGACGAGGCCGACCGTGATCGCCGGATCGCCTGTCCGCTGCTGCTGCTGTGGGGCCGTGACGGCGTCGTGGGGCGCAACTTCGACGTGCTCGCGTTGTGGCGCGAGCGGGCAACGACCCTCGAGGGGCGGGCTCTCGAGTGCGGTCACTATCTGCCGGAGGAGGCTCCGTCCATGACCGCGGCGGCGATCAGGCGGTTCCTGATCGGATAGGCGTGTCAGCCGCCGGGCTGTTCAGCGCGCCACAGTCCGCTGCCGCCGGCGCAGCCGGTCGAGGCCCGAGTCTCCCGGGCGTCGCGTCCGTTATCATCGGCGTCCCCATCAGCGACGAGGACGCCGTGTCCGACGCCCCCGCCGGCCCAGATCGCGCTGCGGGAACTGCCGCGGACGGCAGCCGTAGGCGCAGCACGCACATCACCCCGTGGGAGCGCGCGGCCGTGATCGCGATCGCCGGCTGGAGCGGCTTCTTCGTGATGTCCGTCGAGCTGCTCAGTGGACGCATCCTCGCGCCGTACTTCGGCAACAGCATCTACGTCTGGGGTGGCGTGATCACGGTGTTCATGCTGGGATTGTCCATCGGCTACCTGCTCGGCGGACAATGGTCCGTGCACGCACCGTCACGTCGCCGGCTCGCGATGCTGCAGCTCTGCGCCGCTGCGCTGCTCGTGCCCGTGCTCGTCGCCGGCCAGCCAGTGCTGGACCGGCTTTTCGACGCGATCGAGGATCCGCGGTGGGGATCGATCGCGGGGTCGGCGGTGTTGTTCCTCGTGCCGACGATCCTCTCGGGCATGGTGTCACCGTATGCCGTGCGCCTGCTCGTCGCGGATTCGCGCACGAGCGGGCGCCTGAGCGGCCTGCTGTTCTTCTTCTCGACCTTCGGCAGTGCCGCGGGCACGCTGCTCACGTCGTTCTACCTCGTGCTCGTGCTCGAGATCGACCAGATCCTGCTGGCGCTCGTCGCTGGCAGCGTACTCGTCAGCGGGTCGGTGCTGTGGTTCGGACGCGCCCGCGCGTCCGGTCGCCACGCCGTCGCAGTCCTCGCGATGCTCACAGCCGCACTTGCGGCGACGGTGCCGTCGCCCGCGAATGCCGATCCCGCGGTGCTGCACCGCGAGAAATCGCTGTACCGTGACATCCTGGTCACCGAGTCGCGCGCAGAGCGCTGCATGATCTTCTCGATGCGCCGGTCCGCGACGAACCGG
Organism: uncultured Steroidobacteraceae bacterium; assembly: GCA_964459405.1. Lineage (GTDB taxonomy): Bacteria > Pseudomonadota > Gammaproteobacteria > Steroidobacterales > Steroidobacteraceae > CAYWMY01. Next base: position 1,342 of record CAYWMY010000087.1, read on the forward strand.
CAGTCGTGCATCTTCACGGACGCGCCGGACCGGCTGGTGCTCGACTACACGAAGCTGATGCTCGCGGGCCTGTACGTGCAGCCGCGTGCGCAGCGCGTTCTCGTGATCGGCCTCGGTGGTGGCGTGCTGCCCCGTACGGTCACGAAGCTGCTGCCGGACGCGACGGTCGACGTCGTGGAGATCGACGCCGCCGTCGTGGAAGTCGCGCGGCGCTGGTTCCGGTATGCCGCGGGCCCCGGCACGCGTGTGCGCTCGACGGTGCAGGACGGGCGCGTGTTCGTGAAGCGCGCTGCGCGTGCCGGTACGAAGTACGACCTCGTGTTCCTCGACGCCTACGACCACGAGTACATCCCGGAGCACCTGCTCACCCTGGAATTCCTGCGCGAAGTGCGTGCCATCCTCGCGCACGACGGCGTGGTCGTCGCGAACACATTTTCCAGGAGCCGCCTGTACGATTCGGAGTCAGCGACCTACGCGGCTGCGTTCGGGACGTTCCTCGAGTTCAAGGCGATGAACCGCATCATCGTCGCCGCGAACCACGCCCTGCCGACGGCCGATGCGCTGCATCGCGCCGCGGCCAGATGGGACGTGGCGTTCCGCCCGCTTGGCACGAGTTCGCGTGAGATCCTCTCGCACCGGGTCGAGAAGCCGCGGTGGCGCGCGCGGGCGCGCGTGCTCACAGACCAGTATTCGCCATCGAACCTGCTGAACGCACGCTGCCGGGCAGACGGCCTGGGTGTGTGCTGAGGCAGCCGTACGACTTCCGCGCCTGCGCCCCGCGCTGCACGTCCCCGCCCGGCGCCTGCGGATTCCGCTACGATGCGCCAATGCCGTCGCCCATGCCTTTCGCGACACGCTCGCTGCTGCTGCTGAACGTCGGCGTGTTCGCGGCGCAGATGGTCGCGGGCCCGCTGCTGATCCGCTGGTTCGCCCTCTGGCCCCCGGCGTCGCCGGACTTCCCCGGCGCGCCGAGCTTCGAACTCTGGCAGGTCGTCACCTACGGCTTCCTGCACGGCAGCCTGATACACCTGTTCTTCAACATGTTCGCGCTGTGGATGTTCGGCGGTGAGATCGAGGGACTGCTCGGCACGCGCCGGTTCGTGACCTACTACATGACGTGCGTCGTCGGCGCGGCGATCGCGCAGCTGGCGGTGGTCGGCGGCATCGACCTGAGACCGGTCCCGACCGTCGGCGCGTCCGGCGGCGTGTTCGGGCTGCTGCTCGCGTTCGGCATGGCATTCCCGCACCGACGCATCATGCTGCTGTTTCCGCCGATTCCGATGCCGGCCTGGTTGTTCGTCAGCCTGTACGGGGTGCTGGAGCTGTACCTCGGCGTCACGCAGACCGGCCAGGGTGTCGCGCACTTTGCGCATCTGGGCGGCATGGCGGCGGGTTACGCCCTGCTGATGTACTGGCGCGGCCGCGCTGGTCCCACTCCGCGCTGAGCAATCCGGAATCGGCTGCGCATCCGAAGTCGAGCAGGCGTCGCAACCGGTCAGAAATGGCGGTTCACGACCGTGTGTTCGCGTTCCCCGGCCTGCGCATGCAGCAGCGCGACCGGCGCCGATCAGTCGGCGACCGCCGCGCGATAGGCGTGCCAGGACGCGTGGCCGATCACCGGACCCGCGATCAACAGCCCGACGAAGAAGGGCAGCAGGGCGAGGAAGGTCAGCAGGGCGATCAGCAGCGCCCACCAGAGCATGACGCCGGTCTGCGTGACCACGAGCCGCAGGCTGGTGAGTCCGGCGGTGATGGCGTCCACCGGGCGGTGCAGGATCATCGGGATGGAGATCACGCTCACCGCATAGATGAGCCCGGCGAACACGGCCCCGACCGCGGACCAGGCGATGATGAACGCGAGGTTCTCAGGGTCCAGGAGGGCGAGGAGGGACCCCTTGAAGTCGGGCATGCCGTCGAAGCTCACCGCGAACACGACGAGTGCGGCACGCCCCCAGATCATCTCCAGCACCAGCAGCACCAGGCCGAAGATCGCGAGCTGGCCGGTGCGCGTGTTCCAGGCGAGCAGCGAGTCGCCGAGAGCGGGCCGCTCGCCCTGCTCCAGTCGCTGGCTCACCCGGTAGAGGCCCAGACACAGGAACGGGCCCATCAGCAGGAAGCCTGCCGACAGCGCCAGCGTATAGGCCGGGGCGTGCTCGAACACCCTCAGCAGCGCCCAACCCATCGTCATGAAGCAGCCGCCGTAGAACAGACCGATTCCCGGCGCGCGCAGGAAGTCGCGCCAGCCGCGCGCCAGCCAGCGCAACGGATCGGCGAAGGACAGAGGACGCAGTGTGATCGGTGCCGCGTCGTCGGCCGAAGCAGAGGGTGCAACCATTCGTACGAGGAGCATAGCCCGACTCTGACGCGCGGTCAGCCGTGCTTCGCATCCCGTCGCCGGCCGCGCCGGGACATCGGGTGTGCACGGCCGGATGCGTGGTGGTCGATGCGCCTGACCTGCCGTTCGCCCGGACCTGGAGATCGCGTTCAGCGACGTCGCGCCAGCAGCCGATCGAGCTGGCTGGCAAAGGCCTGGCGGTCGCGCGCATCGAGCGGCTTCGGGCCACCGCTCAGCTGCCCCGCGCCTCGCAGTTCGTCGAGCAGGTTGCGCATGGCCAGGCGCTCGCCGATGTTCGCCTCGGTGTAGAGCTCGCCGCGGGGATCGAGGGCTGTGCCGCCCTTGCGTATCGCCAGTGCCGCGAGCGGAATGTCCGCGGTGATGACCAGGTCGCCGGCTGCCAGCTCGGCGACGATGCGCTGGTCGGCGCCATCGAAGCCGGCGGGCACCTGCAGCGTGCGCACATGGCGCGACGGCGGCACCCACAGCGGCCGGTTCGCGACCAGCACCAGCTCGACACCGACGCGTTCCGCCGCACGGAACAGCATGTCCTTGATGACCTTGGGGCAGGCGTCGGCGTCGACCCAGATGCGCACAGCTCAGCGCGCCTTCAGCAGCTCGCGCTGCACGCGGGCCAGTGACTGGCGCTCAGGACGGCTGCGCACCGCACCTTGAGATCCGGGATGCCGCCTTCATTGCCGAGGGCGGTGGCCAGCACGATGGGGTGGTTGATGTACGGCGAGGCGTCCACGTCCTTGCGTCGCGGGGCCGTACGGATGACTGTCTGCATCGGGGATCCCTGTCTACCGCATCCGCCGTTCCGCCTGCAGCGAAATCCGCGAGATCCGGGAGATCACGCTCCCGAGTGCTCTCTCGGCCTCCGCGAAGAGATCGCCTTCGATGCGCGGCATCATGGCTTCGAGCGTCTCGCTGAGCGCTTCCAGCGGTTCCTGCGCCGCGACCAGCAGGCGCACGGGACTGTCCGTCGCGAGTTCGGCGTCGGCCTGCACCGTCTGTGGATCGAAAGGTCGTGACACCGTTGCGCCCAGTTCCTCCAGCAGACACGCGCTCTCCTCGTCGCCCACCTCGCGCAGTCTTGCGATGATCGATCGATGGCGGCTCGCGATCGCTGCCTCGCCCTGCGCGAGCAGCGCATGCAGCGACTCGGCCGAGGTACCGGCCGGCGTCTGCTCGCGCGTTGCCCGCCGTTCGCGGTGCCAGGCTTCGCGGCGCCAGCGCCGCATCAGCATCGCGTGCTGCAGTTCTTCGAGCGCGAGGCGCTCGGCTTGCGCGGCAACCACCGGGTCTTCCGCATCCGCGGCGAGATAGCTGTAGAGCGCGAACGCGCGTTGTTCGTTGTCGACGGCGATGGCGAACGCGCGGTAGGGCGTCAGCCGTGCGCTGCGCGCCACTTCATCCCAGGACCGGGACAGCTCGGCCGGCAGGCGCCAGCTGAACTGCAGCGGGTCCGGCACGCGCTCGCCAAGCGAGGCCGCCCATTTCTCGATGGCGCCGGCATGCGCGCGTTCTTCCTCGAGCATGCGACGGAACGCATCGGCCACCTCGGTTTCGCCGCGACGTTCCATTGTCTCGGCGAGTGCGGCATAACGCGCGACGGCCTCGCGTTCGATCGTGCTCGCGATGCCGACGAGCAGCGGCAGTGTGACCGGACCCACATCGGGGTTGCGCTCGAGTGGCGCCACGCGCATCATCGAAATCTCCGTCGAGATCAAGCGGCCTGCGGACCAGCCAACCACGGCGATGATGACACAATGAAGGGTGTGTGGATCGTTCGCGGGAAGCGGACTGTGCTGGCCGCCCTGACGTTGGCAGTCCTGATGTGGGCCGTACCCGCAAGCCCGCAATCCGGTGCAGCGGCCCTCGGCACGTTCATTCCCCGGGTTCAGCCCGCCGAGATCGTCCCCGGTGCGGACCGCTTCGGTCCTGTCCGCGCGTCGCCGGCCGTTGCACCGGCTTACCGCGGTGGCGAGCTGATCGGCCACGTCTATCTCAATTCCCAGTTCGTCGACACGAACGGCTATTCGGGCAAGCCGATCCACATTCTGGTCGGCCTCGATCTCGAAGGCACCATCGTGGGCGTGAAGCTCGTCGCGCACAGCGAGCCGATCGTGCTGATCGGCATTCCCGAGCGGAAGATCGTCACCTACCTGCAGTCGTTCGTCGGCTACAACCCGCTCACTGGCGCACAGTCCGGTCAGGCACCGCCGCAACCCGACATCGTGAGCGGCGCCACCGTGACGGTCCTGGTCATGGGCGAGAGCGTGGTCCGTTCCGCGCTGCGCGTCGCTCGCGCATTGCAGGCGGGCGGGGCACAGGCGGGCGCGGTGCAGACGAGGCGCGTGCTCGATCCGCAGGCGGGCCGGATCGTCAGCTGGGAGACACTGCTCGAGCAGGGCGCGGTGCGCAATCTTCGGCTCACGATCGGTGATGTCAATGAGGCCTTCGAGAACTCGGGCAACAGCGCCGCGGCGAGGCGGCCTGAACCGGGTCTGCCCGACTCGACGTTCATCGATCTCTACGCAGCGCTCGTCACGCAGCCCTCGATCGGGTACGCCCTGCTCGGCGCGGCCGAATTCGAGAGCGTCTCGCGCATGCTTCGGCCGGGCCAGCACGCGATCGTGGTCGCCGGCGAGGGTATCTACTCTTTCAAAGGCTCGGGCTACGTGCGCGGCGGCATCTTCGATCGCATTCAGCTCATCCAGGGTGCGGAGACGATCCGTTTCCGCGACCGTGAGCATCGGCGCATCGCAGCGCTTGCCGCTGCCGGCGCGCCGTCGTTCAGGGAGATCGACGTCTTCGTCGTTCCGCCTGATGCGGAGTTCGATCCGGCCGCGCCGTGGCGGTTGCAGCTGCTCGTGCAGCGCGCGATCGGCGCGCTCGAGAAGACCTTCGTGACCTTCGATCTGTCCTACGAGCTGCCGGCGCAGTACACGAAGACCGTCGGACCCGACGGCAAGCCGGTCGAGCCCGGTTCCGCCGCGGCCGGAGCTGCGCCCGCTCTGGACGAGAACGGTGTCCTCCCGGCCGAGCCCTTGTGGCAGCGCCTGTGGTACAGCAAGGCTGCCGCCATCGGCATCCTCGCCCTGATGCTGATGGCACTCACGCTGATCTTCTTCTTCCAGGATCTGCTGGTGAAGCGCGAGCGGCTGTATGACCGGATCCGGCTCGTGTATCTCGCCATCACGCTCGTCTGGCTCGGCTGGGTCGCGCAGGCGCAGCTCTCGGTGGTGAATGTGCTGACCTTCACGACCTCGCTGCGCGAGGGCTTCGAGTGGACGTCGTTCCTGGTCGATCCGCTGATCTTCATCCTGTGGGCCTCGGTCGCGGCGGCGCTGCTCTTCTGGGGAAGAGGGCCATTCTGCGGCTGGCTGTGCCCGTTCGGCGCGTTGCAGGAGCTGACGAACCGCGCCGCACGCAGGCTCAAGGTGCCACAGATCAGGATTCCGTGGCGCGTGCACGAGCGGCTGTGGCCGGTCAAGTACCTCATCTTCCTGGCGCTCTTCGGCGTGTCGCTGGGGTCGCTCGCCTACGCCGAGCGGCTCGCGGAGATCGAGCCGTTCAAGACCGCGATCGTGCTTCGCTTCATGCGCGAGTGGGGGTTCGTCGTCTTCGCGGTCGCGCTGCTCATTGCCGGCCTGTTCGTCGAGCGGTTCTTCTGCCGCTACCTGTGCCCGCTTGGCGCCGCGCTGGCCATTCCGGGGCGCATGCGCATGTTCGACTGGCTCAAGCGCTATCGCGAGTGCGGCAATCCCTGCATGCGCTGCTTCAAGGAGTGTCCGGTGGAGGCGATCCATCCGGAGGGCCACATCAATCCCAACGAGTGCATTTCCTGCCTGCACTGCCAGGTGCTGTACCACCACCAGCACAAGTGCCCGGTACTCATCCAGCGCAGGCTCAAGCGGGAACGTCGCTCGGCGACCGCGGCACCGCCGCTCGGCGCCGAAGCGGCGGTCGGCTCGACAGGCGCCACCAGCGGGCCGGGCCTCGGGTAGGCCGGCGAGCGTCCGCCGGAGCTTCGATCAACCGCAGCCGCCGCCGGTGAGTACGTATTCAGCGCAAGGCGTTCCTCTGGATCAATCAGGAAGGCCGGGAACCGAGGAGGGAGACGAGATGGACAGGAACGAGACTCACAGGAAGACTTCGGACGAGCCGGCCGATCCGGGCCGACGTGCGGTCCTGGGAAGCGGTGCCGGGGTGATGGCGGTTGCGGCGGGTGCGTCGGCCGGGCTGCTCGCCGGCTGCGATCGGGCCGAGCAGTCGCCAGCGAAGCCGGCAGGGGCCACGAGCCCCGGGGCGCACGTGGGACCCGGCGAGCTCGACGAGTACTACGTGTTCTTCTCCAGCGGTCAGAGCGGAGAGCTGCGTATCATGGGCCTGCCCTCGATGCGGGAGCTGATGCGCGTGCCGGTATTCAATCGCTGCAGCGCCACCGGCTGGGGCCAGACCAACGAGAGCCGCAGGATCCTCACCGAGGGGCTCACTCCGGAGACGCGCAAGTATCTCGAGTCGCGCGGCGGCAGCTATGTCAATGGCGACCTGCACCACCCGCACATGTCGTTCACCGACGGCACCTACGACGGCCGCTACATCTTCATGAACGACAAGGCGAACACGCGCGTGGCGCGAGTGCGCTGCGACGTGATGAAGTGCGACAGGATCATCGAGCTGCCGAATCAGCACACGGTGCACGGCCTGCGCGTGCAGAAATACCCGAAGACGGGCTACGTCTTCTGCAACGGCGAAGACGAGGTCCCCATTCCGAACGACGGCCGCGACCTCAACGATCCGAAGCAGTACCACGCGGTCTTCACCGCGGTGGACGGCGAGACCATGAAGGTCGCGTGGCAGGTGATCGTGGACGGCAACCTCGACAACGTGGATGCCGACTACCAGGGCAAGTACTGCTTTGCCACCTGCTACAACTCCGAGGGTGGTGTGACGCTGCAGGAGATGACGAAGGCCGAGCAGGACTGGATCGTGGTCTTCAACATCGGCCGCATCGAGGAGGCGGTCAGGAACAAGGATTACAGGACCATCGGCGGCGTGCCGGTGCTCGACGGCAAGCACGGCTCGCCCTACACGCGCTACATCCCGGTGCCGAACAGTCCGCACGGCATCAACACCGCGCCCGACGGCATCCACGTGGTGGCCAACGGCAAGCTCTCGCCCACCTGCACGGTGTTCGACGTGCGCAAGTTCGACGACTTGTTCGCCGACAGGATCGAGCCGCGCGACTGTGTGGTGGCCGAGCCCGAACTCGGCCTGGGCCCGCTGCACACCGCGTTCGACGGCCGGGGCAATGCCTACACCACGCTCTTCATCGACAGCCAGATCTGCAAGTGGAGCATCGAGCGGGCGATCGAGAAGTTCCAGGGCAAGGACGTCGAGCCGATCATCCAGAAGCTCGATGTGCACTACCAGCCGGGACACAACCACAGTTCAATGGGGCAGACCCGGGAGGCGGACGGCAAGTGGCTGCTGTCGCTCAACAAGTTCTCGAAGGATCGCTTCCTGAACGTCGGGCCGCTGAAACCCGAGTGCGACCAGTTGATCGACATCTCAGGCGATCAGATGGTGCTCGTGCACGATTCACCGACCTTCGCTGAACCGCACGACGCGACGATCATCCATCGCTCCAAGGTCAATCCGGTCAATGTCTGGAAGCGCGACGATCCGATGTGGGAAGACGCGCGCCGGCAGGCGGCGGCCGACGGCCTCGAACTCGAATCGGCAAGCAAGGTGGTGCGCGACGGCAACAAGGTGCGCGTGTACATGGTGTCGGTCGCGCCCGCGTTCAGTCTCACCGAGTTCACCGTGCGCCAGGGCGATGAAGTCACCGTCTACGTGACCAACCTCGATGCCGTGGAGGATCTGACGCACGGCTTCACGATCGTCAATTACGGCATCGCGATGGAAGTCGGTCCGCAGGCCACGTCGTCCGTGACCTTCAAGGCCGACCGACCGGGAGTCTACTGGTACTACTGCCAGTGGTTCTGCCATGCGCTGCACATGGAGATGAAGG
>CAYWMY010000088.1:0-9714 GCA_964459405.1 uncultured Steroidobacteraceae bacterium
CTTGCGTACGCGAACGTCGCCCTCGTCGATCAGATCCTGCATGGCGACCCGCACTTCGCCAGCCATGCGTGCGAGCGCCGATCTGGATCCATCGCCCGTGCCGGGACCCGCGGCCCCGTCGATGTCCACCGGGACACCCTTGTCCACGCCCGGCATCTGCAGGTCCAGGGGGGGGGCCTGGCCGCCGCTGGGGCGGTCCCGCTCGTCCTTGTGCTCGAGGCGGATCAGCGTCGTGGGGGCGACACCGTCCAGCCTGCCCTCGCCACCCTTGCCGACCGGCTTGTTCGAACCGATGTTGATCGGCGCGACGGTCGACGGCGCGCCGCGGAACGCCGCCACCAGTGAATCCGACAGGATGCGGAACTTGCCCTCGTTGACCGAGGACATCGAATACATGACGACGAAGAAGGCCAGCAGCAGCGTGATCAGGTCGCCGTAGGGTATGGCCCAGGCCTCGGCATTGACGTGTTCTTCGTGTTTCTTTCTGCGAGCCATCGGTGCATGCCCGTCAGCGATGCACGAAGCCCTGGAGCTTCGACTCGATATTGCGCGGGTTCTCGCCCTGGGCGATGGAGATGATGCCCTCGATGCACATCTGCCGCAGGTGCGTCTGCGCGTGGATGAGCTGTTTGAGCTTGTTCGACATCGGCAGGAGCAGCAGGTTGGCGAGGCCGATTCCGTAGACTGTTGCGGTGAAGGCCGCGGAGATGCCGGCACCCAGCTTGCTCGGGTCCGAGAGATTCTGCATGACGGCCATCAGCCCCAGCACGGCGCCGATGATGCCCAGCGTCGGCGCATAGATGCCCATGCCCTCGAACACCTTGGCCGCCGCATTGTCGGCGTGCTCGCGCGTCTCGAGCTCCACCTCGAGCAGCTGACGAATGGCCTCCGGTTCGCCGCCATCCACGAGCGCCTGCAGCCCCTTCTTCATGAATTCGTCCTGTTCCTGCTCGACCGCGGATTCAAGCCCGAGCAGCCCCTGCTTGCGCGCCACGTTGCCCCATTCGACGATCTTCGCGATCGTCTCCGCGGCATTCGTGGCGGGCGGCTTGAAGATCCAGCCGGCAATCCCCATCGCGCGTCTGAAGGTGCTGAGCGGCGTCTGCACCAGGATCGCGGCCACAGTGCCCAGCACCACGATGACGAACGCGGCGGCGCCAAGAAGCCCCTTGATGCCCGCGCCCTTCAGAACGCTCCCGCCGACGAGCGCCACCACGGCGAGGATGAAGCCGCTGAGTGTCAGGATGTCCATGGTTCGACCACCGTCAGCGCCCCGCCGTCCACTGCCGGACGCGCGCGCGCAGCCGCACCAGGGCCTGGCCGTGGATCTGGCAGATCCGCGACTCGCTGACCTCGAGCACGGCGCCGATCTCGCGCAGGTTCAGCTCGTCGTCGTAGTAGAGCGAGAGCACGAGCCGCTCGCGTTCAGGCAGTGCCTCTATCGCGGCCGCCAGTACGCGACGGAATTCGTCTTCCTCGATCTGTTCCACGGGTCCGGGACCATCATCCGCGGCGTGCGCGGCGGGATTGCCCTCGTCCTCGCCCGTGCCCATCTGGTCGAAGCTGAACAGGCGGCAGGACGTCGCGTCCTGCATGATCCGGTAATAGTCGTCGAGGGAAATCTGCAGCGCCCGGGCGATATCGGCCGGCTTCGCCTCCACGCCCGTCGCATTCTCGAGGCGGCGGATCACCTCCGCGACCTCACGCACGCTGCGATGCACCGACCGCGGTGTCCAGTCGGCCTTGCGCACCTCATCGAGCATGGCACCGCGGATGCGGATGCCAGCGTAGGTCTCGAAGTTCGCACCCTTGCCCGGCGTGTAATGCCGCGCGGCGTCGAGCAGGCCCAGCATGCCCGCCTGGATGAGGTCGTCGACCTCGACCGATGGCGGCATGCGGCTGACCAGGTGATAAGCGATCCGTTTGACGAGGTCGGCATGCCGCAGGACCAGGTCGTCCTGGGTCAAGCCACCCGGCCCCGTCGCCGGACTCCCTCCGGCTTCGGCGTACTTTTTCGCTGCCCTCATTGCAAAACGCTCGTGGCGCGTGGTCGGGCCAGGACCAGGCGCTCCACGAAGAACTCCAGGTGGCCTCGTGCCCCTCTTGGCACGGACCACGTATCGGCTGCAACTGCGAGATTCTTGAATGCCCGTGCGGCCGGGCTGCCCGGATAGGCCGCGACCACGGCGCACTGCTGCCTCACGGCACGACACAGAAAGCCATCGTCGGGGACGTAGCCCGCAAAATCGAGAACCACGTCGAGGAAACGATCGCACACTGTGAGCAGGCGGTGATGAAGCTGGCGCGCCGCGGCCAGCGACGCGCAGCGGTTGGCCAGCATCCGGAAGCGCACAACGCCGTAGTCACGCGACAGAACCTTGATCAGGCCGTAAGCATCGGTCAGCGACGCCGGCTCGTCGCACACGACCACCAGAACCTCGTGCGCCGCGTGGCCGAACATCAGCACCGAGGGCGACAGTCCCGCCGCCGTGTCGATGAGCAGTACGTCGAATTCGCGCTGCAGGCCGCTGAATGCCCGGATGATGCCCGCGTGTTCCGCGGCGGACAGTGACGCCATCCGCGCCACACCGGATGCCGCCGGCACCAGCACCGTGCCTCCGGGCCCCTCGACCAGGATGTCGTCGAGTTCGCATCGACCCGAGAGAACGTCGGCCAGCGTGCGGGTCGGTCGCAGGCCGAGCATGACATCCAGGTTCGCGAGTCCAAGGTCCGCATCGAGCATGAGCACGGCACGGCCGCGGCGCGACAGGGCGACGCCCAGATTCGCGCACACGGATGTCTTGCCGACGCCGCCCTTGCCCCCGCTGACGGCGATCACCTTGACCGGCCGGCGGCCCGCCTCCCGGCATGTGACGGCGTCAGACATGGCCCGCCGCCCTGCCGAATTCCTCGGCCAGCTGCTGTTCATCGGCGCGGTGCCGGGTCTCCTGCTGCAGTCGGACCGCACGTTTCAGCAGCCAGATGCGGCGCGGAGCCGCCTCATGCAGGTCGTCAGGTACCCGGGGGCCGTCGCACAGGTGCGCGATGGGCAATCCCGCGCGCATCACGGCGGACAGCACGGGCCCCAGGGAGACGGCCTCATCGATCTTGGTGATGATCGCGGAGGCGGCGCGCAGCCCGCGCTCGCTGCCGGCGAGTTCGGCGAGCATCGCGGCATCGCCGCTCGCGGGCAGGACGGCGTGCACCTGCGCCAGCGCGCGCAGCCGCGTCCACAGGGCCGACTCCTCGTGCAGGCGCAGGTCACGCCGGGTCACACCGGCGGTGTCCACCAGTACCAGCCGGCGCCCGTGGAACCGCTCGACCGCGGTCTGCAGCTCTGCGGAAGTCGCGGCGACCACGAGCGGCACGGTCAGCGCCCGCGCGAGCGCCGCGAGCTGCTCGCGGGCGCCGACCCGATGGTTGTCCGTACACACGAGACCCACGGCGTCGCGGCCGTGACGCAGCGCCGCATGTGCGGCCAGCTTGGCGATCGTCGTGGTCTTGCCGGCGCCGGTGGGACCCACGAGTGCGTGCACGCCGCCCGCAGCGAACGGATCGCGTGCCGCGACGGGGATATGCCGCATGAGCAGCGCCAGCGCGATGCGTGAGGCGTCGGCCTCACTCGTGACGACCGGCAGCGACGTCACGAGTGCGCGTGCCAGGTCCGGCGCGATGTCGAGCGCCGACAAGTCGCGGAGGATGCGTGCGCGCATGGGGTCGCGCCGCGCGAGGTCGTCCCACGCGAGCCGCGCCAGCTGCACCTCGAGCAGGCTCCGCATCGCGGCGAGTTCCTGCCGCATGCTCACGATCGCGGCGTCCTGGGACCACACGACCTGCGGGCGCGCGGCGTCGGCGGATGCCGCGGAGCGGGTGATGACGGACCCCGTATCCGCACCGGCCGGCGGCGTGTCCCGCATCGGTGAGGCCGGATCGCCGCCCTGCGGCGGTGTTGCGGACGGCGATTCCAGGTTGATCGCCTCGGGCGACGCCGGAGCTTCGGCGCGGGGCGTGGCCGCGAGCCCGGCTGGCGGCTCGGTCGCGCCCGGAGCCGTGGCCGCTGCCGCGACCGGCCCCTGCGGCGCCACACCCGTGCGCGCAACGCCGCGACGGCCGCGCATTGCGTCCTGGACCAGCCGGCCGAGCAGTTCACCGAAGCCCGTCGGCTCGCGCGGCTCCGCGGCACGCGGTACGGCTTCCATCGGCATGGCGTCCGGCGCGGTCGCGACGGGTGCGGCCTGCGGACCGCGCGCGGGCTGCTGTCTGGTGCAGCGCGCGGCGACCTCGTGGACCAGGGCCTCGTCGTATTCGGTCGCCGCGATGATCTCGACGCCGCCGTCGATGCGCGTGCTCGAAACGATGACGGCATCCGGACCCTGCTCCTGCCGCACCAGCGCCAGACCCTCGCGCATGCTGGCCGCCACGTAACGTCTGATTCTCATCGCTCATCCTCCATGGGCCCCAGGCCTCAGCGTCCGACGGCAGCCACCACGCGGATGCGCCGGCTCTCCGGAATCTCGTTATAGGCGAGCACGGCAAGCCCCGGCGCCGCGTGCCGCATGAGCCGCGCGAGCCAGGGCCGCAGCCTGGGCGCCACCAGCAGCACGGCCGGCTCGCCGTTCAGCTCCTGTCGCCGCGCACTGTCGGCGATCGCCTGATGCATGCGGTCCGCGAGTCCCGGTTCGATGCCGGGGCCGGCATCGGCGCCCTGCATCGCATCGCCCAGCATCTGCTCGAGCTGAGGTTCCAGCGTGATGACCGGCAGCTCGCTGCGCAGGCCGGCAATCGACTGGACCAGCGCACGCGACAGGGCGACGCGCACGGCGGCCGTGAGCGCCAGCGGATCCTGTGTCCGCGGCGCGTGTTCGGCCAGGGTCTCGCAGATGGTGCGCAGGTTGCGGATCGGCACGCGCTCGGTGAGGAGGTTCTGCAGCACCTTGACGAGGATGCTCATTGGCAGCGCCTTCGGCACCAGGTCCTCGACCAGCTTCGGTGTGCTGCGCTGCAGGCGGTTCAGCATCTGCTGCACCTCCTCGTGGCCGAGCAGTTCGTGCGCGTGCTGCTGCAGCAGGTGCGACAGGTGCGTGGCGATCACCGTGCCTGCATCGACGACGGTGTAGCCCTGCGTCTGCGCCTGTTCACGCCGCGGCTTGTCGATCCAGACCGCCTCGAGGCCGAATGCCGGATCCCTGGTCTCGAGGCCCGCGATGGGCCCGGCGACCTGTCCCGGATTGATGGCGAGGTCGCGCTCGGGATACACCTCGGCCTCGCCCACGGGCACGCCGAGGATCGTGATGCGATAGGTGCTGGGCGGCAGTTCGAGGTTGTCGCGGATGTGCACGGCCGGCACCAGAAAGCCCAGTTCCTCCGACAGCTTCTTGCGCACACCCTTGATGCGCCCCATCAGCTCTCCGCCCTGGCTGCGATCGACCAGCGGAATCAGCCGGTAGCCCACCTCGAGTCCGACCGGGTCGACCTGCTCGACGTCGTCCCACGACAGTTCACGGCTCTCGCCGCCCGCCGACGACGTGACCACCGCCGCGCCTGCGCCAGCCGCGGCTGGTTCGGCGATGCTGCGCAGCGTCTGCTCGCGACGCTGCCGCGCGAGCCACCAGGCACCACCCGCGCAGAGCCCGGCCATGATCAGGAACGCGATATTCGGCATGCCGGGAATCACGCCCATCGCGGCCAGCAGTCCCGAGGCGACGCCGAGCGCCCTGGGCTGCGCCAGCATCTGGCTCGCGACCTGCTGGCTCATGTCGGTCGCGCGCGAGACACGCGTGACCAGGATGGCCGTGGCGACGGACAGCAGCAGCGCCGGGATCTGCGCGACGAGGCCATCGCCGATCGTCAGCAGCGCGTAGACCTTGCCCGCCTCGGCGAAGGACAGGTCGTGCTCCAGCATGCCGATGACGAGCCCGCCGAACAGGTTGATGAACACCACGAGAATGCCCGCAACGGCATCACCGCGCACGAACTTGCTGGCACCGTCCATGGCGCCGTAGAAGTCCGCTTCCTCGCGCACCTCCTGCCGGCGCGTCTGCGCCTCGGCCTGCGTGATGAGGCCCGCGTTCACGTCGGCGTCGATCGCCATCTGCTTGCCGGGCATCGCATCCAGCGTGAACCGCGCGCTGACCTCGGACACGCGACCCGCGCCCTTCGTGATGACCACGAAGTTGATGATGACGAGGATGACGAACACGACCAGGCCGACGGCGTAGTTGCCGCCGATCACGAAATGCCCGAAGGACTCGATGACCTGCCCCGCGGCGCCCGGACCCGTGTGGCCGTGCAGCAGCACGACCCGTGTCGAAGCGACGTTCAGCGCGAGCCGCAGCAGCGTCGCCGCCAGCAGCACCGTCGGAAACACTGCGAGTTCCAGCGGCCGGCGCACGTAGATGACCGCGAGGATGACCACCAGCGACAGCGAGATGTTGAACGTGAACAGCACGTCGAGGAGCAGCGCCGGCAGCGGCAGCACCAGCGTGCCGAGCATGACCAGCAGCAGCACCGGCACCACAAGGCCGTTGCGGCCGAACTCGACGAGCGTTGCACCGAGCTGGTTCGGGCTCATCGTCGCAGGAACTCCGCACCGACCTGCGGATCAGGCCGCCGTACGCGCCATGCCTGTGCGCCGGCGGCCCGCAGCTGATAGACGTAGGTCAGCACCTGCGCCACGGCGACATACAGCCCCTGCGGGACCTCCTGGCCGAGCCGCGTCGAGGCATGCAGCGCCCGGGCGAGCGGCGGCGACGTGAACACCGCCACGCCGTGCTGCTCGGCGATACGCCGGATCTCCAGCGCGAACAGGTCACGACCCTTCGCCACCACGCGCGGGGCACGCATTCGTTCCGGCTCGTAGCGCAGCGCCACCGCATAATGCGTCGGGTTCATGACCACGACATCGGCCCTGGGCACCTCGAGGATCATGCGGCGGCGCGCACGCTCCTGCTGCAGGCCGCGCAGCCGCGCCCTGACCTCGGGCCGGCCGTCGGTCTCCTTCAGCTCCTCCTTGAGCTCGTGCTTCGTCATGCGAAGCTCGCGGCGGTGGCTCCACAGCTGGAACGGCACGTCGACGACGGCGATCAGGCCCAGGGCCGCGGCCAGCCACAGGCTCGCGACCGCGAGTAACGCGGTGCCTTCGACGATCGCGCGCATGGCGCTCATGGAACCGAGCGCGACGAAGCGGTCCATCATCGACCAGACGACGAGCGCCGCGGCGACGCCCACGACGAGGAACTTTCCGAGCGCCTTGCCGAGCTCGACCAGCCCCTGCAGGCTGAAGATGCGGCGCAACCCGGCCAGAGGATCGAGGCGTGCGAGATCCGGCGCCAGCGCAGTGCTGCTGAACACGAGCCCGCCGATCATGGCTGGCGCCGCCACCGCGGCAATGAAAGCGACGATCAGTACCGGCGCCAGTGCGAGCAGCCCGGCAATCGTCGCGGCTGCGAGTGCATCCGGCATCGTGCCCGCGTCCAGGACCGCCGCGCGCCGCAGCTGCAGCGCGCCACGCATGAGGCCTGCCAGATGACGGCCGACCGCGTCACCTGCGATCCACAGCGTCATGGCGCCGGCGAGCAGCACCGCGGTGCCGGCCAGCTCGCGCGAGCGCGGCACCTGCCCGCGCTCGCGTGCATCCTTCAGCCGTCTGGCACTGGGCTCTTCGGTGCGTTCGTCGCGGTCGGCTTGATCGGCCATGGCTCAGCCCGCCCCCCCCACGGCCCGCGCCGCCGTCTCGAAGCCGTCCTCGAGCAGGGCCCGGAAAGCGCCCTCGAGCCTGGGCAGGGACAGCAGCAGGATCACGAAGCCGAACAGCATCGCCGCGGGAAACCCGACGGCGAACAGATTGAGCTGCGGGGCGGCGCGACTCACGACGCCCATGGCCAGGTTCACGACCAGGAGCGCGATCACCGCTGGCAGCGCGATCAGCAGCCCCGCCTCAAAGATGCGCCCGCCCCACAGGGCGATCTCGCGGACACCGTCCAGCGGCAGAGGGGCACCGACCGGCGCCCAGCGGAAACTGTCGACCAGTGTCTCGATCAGCAGCAGGTGACCATTCAGCGCGAGAAAGATGAGCAGGCCCAGGATCAGCAGGAACTGCGACAGCACCGGTGTCGAGGCGCCGTGCTCCGGATCGATCAGCGTCGCGAATCCGAGTCCCATGGTCATCGAGATCGTCTGGCCCGCGAGCACCACTGCGTCGAACACCATCTGCACGCAGAATCCCATCGCGACCCCGATCGCGAGCTGCATCACGGCCGCGAGCAGGCCCGCCCCCGACCACAGTTCGAGCGCCACCGGCGCCGGTGCCAGTGGCGCGACCAGCAGCGTGAGCGTCACCGCCAGCACGATCTTGATGCGCGGCGCGACGACGTTGGCGCCGAGTACCGGCGCGACCAGCATCAGACCCGTGATACGCAGGAACACCCACGACAGCGCCGACACGAGGCGGACGATCTCGGCGGCATCGAACTGCAGCGGCGCCATGCGTTAGCCGATGAGCGAAGGAATCGCGGCGAACACCTGCCGCGTGTAGTCCAGGATCACGCGCAGCATCCAGTGCCCCGCCAGGAACAGTGCCAGCACCATCACCAGCAGCTTCGGCACGAAGGACAGCGTCATCTCGTTGATCTGCGTGGCGGCCTGGAACATGCCGATCACGACGCCGGTGACGAGTGCCGCAACCAGCAGCGGCGCCGCGAGCATCGCTGTGACGATCAGCGCCTGCTCACCAAGGGTCATGACGGTCTCGGGTGTCACGACCGACACTCAGGCCGCGAAGCTCGAAGCGAGCGTTCCCATCAGCAGCGTCCAGCCGTCGACCAGCACGAACAGCATGATCTTGAATGGCAGCGACACCAGCATGGGCGAGAGCATCATCATGCCCATCGACATCAGCACGCTCGCGACCACGAGGTCGATGATCAGGAACGGGATGAACACCATGAAGCCGATCTGGAACGCCGTCTTCAGCTCACTGGTGATGAAGGTCGGGATCAGCACCGAGAGCGGCACGTCCTCCGGCGTGTCGAACTGACCGTGCCCGGAGATACGCGCGAACACAGCGAGATCGGAGTCGCGCGTCTGCTTCAGCATGAAGCCGCGCAGCGGACTCACGGCACGTTCCAGAGCGGGTTCGGCGGCGAGGGCGCCGTCGAGGTAGGGTCTCACGCCGTCCTTCCACGACTGGTCCAGCACCGGCGACATGATGAACAGTGTCATGAACAGCGCCAGCCCGATCATCACCTGGTTGGGCGGTGTCGTGGGTGTGCCGAGCGCCTGCCGCAGAATCGACAGCACGATGACCACGCGCGTGAACGACGTCATCGACAGCAGGATCGCCGGCAACAGCGTCAGCAGCGTCATCACCACCAGGATCTGCAGCGTCACCGAGTACGTGGCCGCGCCACCCGGGGCCGTCGTGACGCTGACGGCCGGGATGCCGCCCGCGGCCTCCGCGGCGAGGGCGCCGAGCGGTGCCAGTGCCGTGAGCAGCGCCGCGACGCACCTCATGGGCGCCGGCTCCGCTCGATGAGCTCGCGCATGCGCACGAATGCGGCCGGTGGATCCGCCACCGCCCCGGACGCGGTCCCGGCATCCAGCGCGACCACCACATCGAGCAGCTGCAGCGAGCTCACGCCGCCGGGACCCACGCCCACGAGCGCCTGGTGTTCGCCCACGCGGACCAGCACGATCCGCTCGCGCAGCAGCTCGGCG
>CAYWMY010000089.1:0-9576 GCA_964459405.1 uncultured Steroidobacteraceae bacterium
TCGCTCGAGAAGATTGCGGCCGTGGTCGTGAAGGTCGACTCGATCCGTCGCGTCGTCGTCGTGCCCTGCATTTCGCTGCAACCGGATCTGTCGCGGGTACCGGCGGCCGTCGGTTACGCCGACTTCGGTTGCCCGACAGCCGGGCTCCGCTTCGAGCGGCAGCCCTTCGACCACCCGCTGCACATTCTCTATTCGTCGGGTACGACCGGAACGCCGAAGTGCATCGTGCATGGCGCGGGCGGAACGCTGCTGCAGCACCTCAAGGAACACCAGCTGCACACGGACATCAAGCCAGGCGACCGCGTGTTCTTCTTCACGACCTGCGGCTGGATGATGTGGAACTGGCTCGTCAGCGCACTCGCGAGCGGCGCGACCGTTGTGCTCTACGAAGGCTCGCCGCTTCACCCGCATGAAGGGGTGCTCTGGCGCATGGCCGAGGAAGAAGCGGTCGCGATCTTCGGCACGAGCCCGAAGTATCTCTCGGCCCTCGAAAAGAGCGGCTACATTCCCCGTGAGCACCACAGTCTGGGTGCGCTGCGCACCATTCTTTCGACGGGATCTCCGCTGGCGCCGGAACAGTTCGACCATGTGCGCCGGGCGATCGGTGACGCGGTGCAGATCGGTTCGATGTCGGGCGGGACGGACATCATCTCCTGCTTCGCGCTCGCCCATCCGCTGCTGCCGGTGTATCGCGGCGAGCTGCAGAGCCGCGGCCTGGGCATGAAGGTGGAGGTCTGGGACGAGTCGGGTCGCAGCGTGGTCGGCGAGAAGGGCGAGCTGGTGTGTACGGCGCCGTTTCCGTCGATGCCGCTCGGATTCTGGAACGACCCGGATGCCGCAAAGTATCGCGCGGCGTACTTCGAGCGTTTCCCGGGCGTGTGGCATCACGGCGACCACGCCTTGCTGAACGAACACGGTGGCATGCAGATCCTCGGGCGCTCCGACGCCGTGCTGAATCCGGGCGGTGTGCGCATCGGCACCGCGGAGATCCACCGGCAGGTCGAGCAGCTGGACGAGGTGCTGGAGTCGGTCGTGATCGGACAGGAGTGGCAGGGCGATGTGCGTGTGGTGCTGTTCGTCCGGCTGCGCGACGGACTGCAACTCGATGACGCGATGCGCGAGCGCATCTGCGCGCGGATCCGGCGGAACACGACCCCGCGCCATGTGCCCGCGAAGATCCTGCAGGTGCCGGAAGTGCCGCGCACGATCAGCGGCAAGGTCGTCGAACTGGCAGTGCGCGAGGTCGTCCATGGACGTCCGGTGCGGAACCGGGACGCACTGGCGAATCCCGCGGTGCTCGATCATTACCGCAACCGGCCCGAATTGCTGAGCTGAAAGTGCGGATCCCGCATGCGGCGACGGCGCGGGGCTGCTGGCGCGCGGCTTGACACCCGACCGGGCAGTCGGCTATTTTTTGACGATCATGTCGAATACCTCGAAGACGCCCGGAAGCGGCTCCGCTCAGTCGGAGACCCGTTCGGGGGCCTCCAAGAAATACCTCGGACAGGCCGGCGAGATCCGGCCGGGGCAGGGCTTCGACGAGCGCAGGCTGGACGCCTATCTGTCCGCAAACGTGGCCGGGTATCGTGGGCCGCTGCAGGTGCAGCAGTTCGACGGCGGCCAGTCGAACCTGACCTACCGGCTCAACACGGTGCAGGCCAACTATGTCCTGCGGCGGAAGCCGCCCGGTGTGCTGCTCAAGTCTGCCCACGCCGTGGACCGTGAGTTCCGCGTGATGAGCGCGCTGTTCAGGCAGGGCTTTCCGGTGCCGGAACCGCTCGTGCTGTGCGAGGACGAGTCCATCGTCGGCACGATGTTCTACGTCATGCGTCACGTGCCTGGCCGCATCTTCTGGGACTGCACGATGCCGGACCTGACACCCGCGCATCGCGCGGCCGTGTTCGATTCGGTCAATGCGACGCTGGCATCGCTGCACAACTTCAATCCCGAGAGCATCGGGCTCGGGGACTTCGGCAAGCCGGGCAACTATTTCGCCAGGCAGATCACCCGCTGGTCCGGCCAGTACGTGGCCTCGAAGACGCAGGACATCCCGGAGATGGACCGGCTCATCGCCTGGCTGCCCGGCGCCGTGCCCGCGGACGACGGCCGTGCCTCGGTGATCCACGGCGATTTCTCGTTCCACAATGTGCTGATCCATCCCACGGAGCCGCGTGTCGTTGCCGTGCTCGACTGGGAACTGTCCACGCTCGGTCATCCTCTGGGCGATCTCACGTACCACCTGATGGAGTGGTACCGCCCGGCGGGAATCGATCTGCGCGGCACGTTGTCGGGGCTCGACCTCGCGGCGCTCGGCATCCCGACCATGGAGCAGTACGTCACCCGCTACTGCGAGCGCACGGGCATCAAGAGCATCGACAATCTGGGCTTCTATCGCGCGTTCAACCTGTTCCGGATCGCGGCCATCACGCAGGGTATCGCCGGCCGTATCGCGGAGGGCACCGCGGCCTCGACCAATGCCGCCGAGGTTGCGACGCGCGTGCGTCCGCTTGCCGTGGCGGCCTGGCGCGAGGCCCGCGCGGCTGGCGCAGTCTAGGGCGGCGCACCCTTCGGGGCGCCGCACGATTTCCCGGGGCGGTGCGGGCCCTTCCCGCTGCGACGGCTGCTCGTGGCCCGCATCTCGCGCGATGCCTCATGCGCGTCTGCGTGCGTGGCGCTCTGCATACGCTGTTGCTTTCCACGCACCTCTACCACGGCCCCACGCGTGCCGCATCGCGAGATGCTGCCGTCGCTTGTGATCGGGCGGTTCCGCAGCCCGTTTCAGCGGCCGCCGTTTGCGTTTGACAATCGCTTCGAGGCCGGCTCAACATACGATCGAATGCGCGGTTGGTGCGGTGGCCGCTGCACCGTCTTACGGCTTCGCGCGCCGGGTCAACGGTGCGGGAACCCTGGCGCCGGTGCCAGTCGGCGAGTCGATGCATCGCAGGAGGTGAACAGTGGATGCGCCTGTGAGGAAGGACGACGTCTGGGAAGACGTCCAGCTCAAGACCACCTGCTATGGCTGTCCTGCAGGGACCTGCGGCATGCTCGCGCGTCGGGTCAATGGCATTGTGGTCGAAGTGTCGGGCGACCCGGATTGCCCGTTCAGCGAGGGCAAGCTCTGCGCCAAGGGCCAGGCCCAGATCATGATGGCCTACAGCACGCGGCGCGTGACGAAGTGCCTGAAGCGCACGAATCCCGAGAAGGGTATTGGCGTCGACCCGAAGTGGGTCGAGATCAGCTACGACGAGGCGATCCGGATTGCGGCTGAGAAAATCCGGCACTGCCACGAGACGGACCCGAGTGGCTTCGTGTGGGCGACCGGGGACTTCACGACGCTGCCGTGGTTCATGCCGTCCGTGCTGGTGTCGTTCGGCAGCCCGAACCACACCTCCGGCGGGCGTTCGTTCTGCGGCAACAATGTGCATCCGACGCTGCAGCAGGTCCATGGCGGGTTCCACGTCGGTCCGGATTTCCATCATGCCAGGCATGTGATCCTGTTCGGGTCGAACAAGGGTGCCATGTCGAACTGGGCGGCGGTCACGGCCACCCTCGAGATGTCCAGGGCACGCCTCAAGGGCATGAAGCTCGTGGTCGTGGATCCGTGGTGTTCCAACGCCGCCGCGATCGCTGACGAGTGGGTGCCGATCCGGCCGGGCACCGACGGTGCGCTCGTGCTGTCGATGATCAACGTGCTCATCAACGAGCTCGGCCTGTTCGACGTCGAGTTCGTGAGGAACCTCACGAACGGACCGTACCTGACGCGCGACGGTGACGGGCGCTACGTGCGCGACGCCGCGAGCGGCAAGCCCATGCTGTGGGACACCAGCGACAATCGCGCGAAGTGCTACGACGATCCGTCGCTGCGCTCGCCGGCGCTGGAGGGCAGTTTCCAGGTCGAGGGTCAGGCCTGTACACCCGCATTCCAGTTGCTGAAGAAGCATCTGACCAAGTTCTCACCGGAGAGCGTCGCGGAGATCACAACCGTGCCGGCGGAGCGGATCCGTCATCTCGCACGCGATTTCGGCACGGCGGCCTCGATCGGCAGCACCATCGAAATCGACGGGCACACGCTGCCGCTCAGACCCGCCTGCGCGCACTGGTACAAGGGCATCAGCCAGCACCAGCAGGGCTTCGAACAGGGGCTCGCGATCGCAATGCTGAACACCGTGGTCGGCGCCATCGACGTGCCGGGCGGGTTGTCGGCCGACACCGTGTATGCGCATCACCCGAAATACGCTGAGAACAGCACCTGGATGGGCAGGGGCTCTGGCATACGCGAGGTCGACGGACTCGTCTCGCCGGGCAATGTGGCGACCTACGGCGGGAACTTCCCGGATCCGCTGCACAAGAAGGACGCCATCAAGGCACCGGCGAGTAATTCCGCTGACGAACTCGTACCTGCCGCCTCGTATCAGGGTGGGCTCATGGGGAAGATGAATATCCTCGAGCCCGAGAAGTTCAACAAGAAGATTCCTCACGCGACCGGCGTCTACGTACAGGTCGTCTCCAACGACCTGCTGAACGAGGGCAACCCGAAAGTCCAGGTCGAATTCCACAAGAAGTTCGCCTTTCAGTTGTCGCTCGTTCCGAACATCGACGAGACGGCGGAGATGGCGGACGTCATCATTCCGACGCAGACGCAGCTCGAGCGCCTCGACTGGGGCGCCAACTGCATCCCGGATACGATGGGGTCGACCGGGAACTATGAGTACTGCATCAATCTGCGCCAGCCCGTAGTGCCGACCGAGGTCAAGCACTCCGTCGATATCTGGATGGACATTGCGGAGAAGGTGGGGCTGCTGCCGAACTTCAACCAGGTCGTCAACATGTTCCTCGAGCTGCACGGCGAGTACAAGCTGCAGCAGGACAAGAAATACAGCAATCGGGAGCTCACGGACCTCTGGATCCGATCGATGACGGGCGGCGATCGCTCGCTGGACGACG
Source organism: uncultured Steroidobacteraceae bacterium (assembly GCA_964459405.1). Taxonomy (GTDB): domain Bacteria; phylum Pseudomonadota; class Gammaproteobacteria; order Steroidobacterales; family Steroidobacteraceae; genus CAYWMY01. The sequence continues at coordinate 4,945 of CAYWMY010000089.1, forward strand.
TGGCGAAGGAGGGGCGCGTTCACTGGGCGAAGACCGTGCAGGAGCGGTTTCCGCGGCCGTTCTACAAGAGCCGGATTCCCGTCTACTACGAGTATTTCCTCGAGACCGGGGAGCGCATCAAGGCCCTGACGGAGTCACTCGGCATCAAGTGGGACGTTTCCCGCTACAAGCCGCTCGTCGACTGGTATCCAGGCCCTGGACATGTCGACCGCACGCCGGGCTACGAGCTGCACGCGGTCACCTACAAGTGGCCGTTCCTGACGAGCACTTTCTCCAACTTCAATCCATGGCTCGCCGAACTGGCCCAGTACCATCCCTATGTCGGCAGGATTGTGCTGAATCGCCGCTATGCGGAGGCAAAGGGTATCCGGGACGGTGACCGCGTCCGGGCGGAGAATCTCCGGGGGCGCATCGTCGAGGGTGTTGCGCTCATCAGCGAGTGCATCCATCCTGAATGTGTCGGCATGGATCACGCGGGCGGCAACTGGGCCAAGAGTCTGCCGCCGCGTCGCAAGGACACGGGTGTGCAGGCCGGCGTACTTTTCGACTACGACATGAAGAACCTCGACGTGATGGACGGTGCGTTCGAAGCGAGCCCGAAGCTGAAGGTGACCCGGATAGCCTGAGCGGGGACGCGAGGCAGATCGGCCGGTGCCGCGCGTGCGTTGCCCGCGGGCCGGCGGTGAACTGAGGAGAGAGTCGATGGCGCGATGGGGCATGGTGATCGATCTGAAGGTCTGTGTGGGTTGCCATGCCTGCACGGCGGCATGCAAGGCTACGAACGGTACGCCGCCGGACGTGTTCTTTGCCCGCGTGTACGAACGCGAGGTCGGCGAATATCCGAACGCGCGGCGCGAGTTCCTGCCGGTGCTCTGCAATCACTGCGAAGAGCCGCCCTGCGTCGAGGTCTGCCCGACGGGTGCGAGCTACCAGCGTGACGACGGCATCGTGGCGGTGAAGAGCGATATCTGCATCGGCTGCCGCAGCTGTGCGACGGCCTGCCCGTACGAGCACCGTCACTACGTGAAGCCGGGGATCCTCGAGCAGGGCTACTTCGAGGGCGAGCTCACGAAGTACGAAGAGGTCAAGTACAAGCGCTGGACGGAAGGCACGGTCATCAAGTGCGACTTCTGCATGGACCGCGTGGACAAGGGGCTGCAGCCGGCGTGTGTGGCGACCTGCCCGCCGGAGGCGCGGCATTTCGGCGATCTCGCGAACCCGGACAGCAATGTGAGCCATCTGCTGAGTGAGCGGGAGTCGTTCACGTTGTTGCCGGAGGCGGGTACGAAGCCCTGCGTGCACTACCTGAAACCTTGAGGGGTGCGGGTGCGGCCGCGGGCCTGGACGAACGGGTCCTGGACAACAGCAACAGAGCAGGGCGGGCGATGAGCGGAAAAACGGATACGGACAAGTACAGTCTCGGCGTGCGGTTCAACCACCAGATGGGGACGCTGGAGGTGCTGAGTTTTGTCGGCGAAGGCGTGGGCGCGACGCTGTATATCCTGGCGGTCGCCCTGGGACGGCCGCACATCGCGATCCTGGGCATCGCGTTCGTGATCTTCGCCGTGCTCGTGCTGCGCGCGCACCTCGGTCAGCCGGGGCGGGCCTGGCGCGCCATGAAGCGGCTCGTGACATCGACGGTGAGCCGCGGCACGCTGCTGATCAGCGGTTTCCTGGGCTTCTCGACGCTGTCCGTGGCTGCGCATTACATCGGCTTCCTGCAGCCCCTGCAGGCCCTGCTGACGGTGGCCGCGCTGATATTCGCGGTGCCCGTGGTCCTCTATGCAGGCTTCCTGCTGCGGTCGATGAAGGCCATCACCTTCTGGCGCGGGTTCCTCGTTCCGGCGGCCTTTGCGGCGCATTCACTGGCCACGGCCATGACGATCGTGCTGGCGCTCATCGCGTGGCGCGGCGTGAATCAGGTGTCGTACGACTGGCTGCAGCCGGTCGGACTGGGCACGCTGTTGCTCGCCGTGGTGATGTCGCTGGTCCACCTGTACGGTGTCGAGCGCACCGCCGGCACGCAGGCCTCGATCCACCGCATCCGGAAGGGCAACCTGAGCGGGCGGTTCACCTGGGGTGCCGGCGTGATCGGCATCGCCATCCCGTTCGTGGTGTGGCTCGTGGTGTATGTGCTGGGGCCGATTCTGGGCGACGTGGCGGCGGGCGCGGTGTTCGCGCTGGCGGCGCTGTGTCGCCTGTATGGCGACTATGCTTATCGGAGCTGCGTCGTGGTCGCGGGCGCCTACGAGCCGCTCCTGCCGGCGAGCGGCAACCTGCCGCGGTTCCTGGCGCGCTCGAGCACACCGGTATCCGCAGCCGCGCGTCACTGAGACCTCGTTGGCGGATCCGGGCCGAGCCCTGGCCTTTCACACTGAATGGCTGGGTCCTGGCACGAACGGCCCACACGATGAATGGCCCGGGCTCGGCTTGAGCGGCTGACACCTGGTCATTCGCGTCCGGCCGGCTGTTTGTTTTCGGTGTCCAGACCGAATTCGAGCCAGTCATCACCAAACAGCTCGACAGGATGCTGCGTGCGATCGGTACCGTTGCCGCAGCGCAGATCTTCCGCAGGGCAATAGTGATCGCAGCCCCAGCAGATGCGCTCGGGGTGCCTCGGGTGAATCGGGAATTTCTTCGCCACGCCGTAGAGTCCTCGGCGAGTCCGGGCCTGTGCCGCTGCAGCGCCTCGCAGGATGTTAGCCGAAGGGGCTTGCGGTGGCCTGATGTGGTGCTGACTCCAACGGAAACGGCCCCGGACCATAATTGCAAATGTTACATAATATACATTATGCGCAATTGAATGTTGCTGAGCCGGGCCGGTTCCGTGGCGGAATCCGGTACCCCTGCAGCGCCAGGTCGGCACTGAACAAGGTGCGAACAAGGCGCAGCTCACGCCGGCCGGTCCCGCGATGGAATCCGGGACAGCCACAGCGCCAGGCCGATGCCGAATGCCGCCAGGCTCAGCTGGAGCCACAACGGCCTCACGAAGAACGTAATCGATGTGCCGAACGTGACCGCCATCGTCGCGATGGCGATGATCTTGGCGCGGTACGGGATGCTGCGATACCGCTGCCATTCGTCGATCATCGGGCCGTACAGGCGGTGTGCGCGCAGCCACTCGTGAAACCTGCGGTGGCTGCGCGCGAAACATGCGGCCGCGAGCAGGATGAAAGGCGTGGTCGGCAGCACCGGCAGGAAGATGCCCGCGATGCCGAGCCCCAGCGCGACGAGCCCGGTCCCCAGGAACACGGCTCGTACGACTGCCGAGCCGTGCTCGCTTCGCTCCACGGCGATCACTCGTGCCTGTGCACCATCGTCCGTCCGACCGCATTCGTGCTGCACGCGCGTGCTCCGGATGCGCCCGCCCGCGTCCTCAGTGTGAAGCCGAGGCCGCGCGCAGTCCCTTCGACATGATGTAGTCCGTCCAGGCGATGCCGATCGCCGAGAGGATGAACACGCTGTGGATGATTGTCTGCCACATGACACCCGTCGCGGTGATGGTGGAGCATGCGGCGCGGTTCGTCCCGGTGTCGCGCAGGGCCTGGACGGCCTCGAGGCCCTCGATGGTGCCGCACAGCGGCAGTCCACCGATCATGCCGGCCTCGATGAAGCTCTTGAGCAGGTGGATCGAACTGATGCCGATGATCGCCATGGCGAGCTTGATCTTGAGCACGCTCGCGTTGACATGGCTCAGCCATTCGGGTTGATCCGGGTGGCCCTTGAGATTGAGGCGCGATACGAAAGTCTCGTATCCGCCGACGATCACCATCACCAGCAGGTTGGAGATCATCACGACGTCGATGAGTCCGAGCACGATCAGCATGATCGACTGCTCGTTGAGGTGCCCCGCCTCGTGGATCAGGTGCCAGAGCTCCTTGAGGAACAGGAACACGTACACGCCCTGCGCGACGATGAGTCCGAGATAGAGCGGCAGCTGGAGCCAGCGTGAGCTGAAGATCAGGCTGGGCAGCGGTCCGAGCTTGGGCGTCCGGGCGTCGTTCGGCATTCGTTTTCCTGTGGTGTGGTCACTCAATGGGCTCCGCGGGTGCCTGATCCTGTCGTGGCTGCGACCAGGGACCGGCGCGGGGGTGCGCAAGATTAGGTGCCGCGACCTGCCCTGCCAAGTCCTGCCCTGCCCTTGTGGCCAAGGAGGCGACCAGGTTCAAGCTCAAGCGCGAGCTTGCGGCGGACCACTCCGGATATCACCTGAGTTCGAAACCACAGCGCCGCTCTGCCGCGGGTGAAGGCTCTACGGCAGCTCAGGTGGCTGGAACATTAGACTGGGTCTTTTTATTGCCAATGCGAATCGTTCGTGTTTATATTACGCCGTACCAGCCTGTTGGCGGGTGCACGGCTGGTTCCTGGGCTCCGAGCACGGGTCCGTCGTTCCACCATCCCCACCGAGGAGTTGATTGTGCACGCCTCTGCTCACCGCTACCGCCGTCTCCGTCTGCACCGGGGTCCTCTCGCCTGCTCGATGCTGGCCAGCACCGGGCTCGTCTGGGGGCTGCCTGTGGGCGCCGATGAGATACGCCCCCTGCCGACCATCGAGGTCGTCGGTCAGGCAATCGGCGACCGGGAGCGTCAACCCGGGTCGGTGACGATCGTGGCTGCGGAGACCTTGCGTAC
>CAYWMY010000090.1:0-9574 GCA_964459405.1 uncultured Steroidobacteraceae bacterium
CACGGCGAGCAGGCGCAGCTGGGCGCGCGAATCCGGAAAGAGCGTGAGGTCCGCACCCCGGCGCAGACCATCGCCATCGAGGCTGAGCTCGCGCAGGTCGGCGTTGCAGCGGAACGGAATGCCGGAACGGATGGCGAAACCGACGTTCTGCACGTGGGTGCGGTGAGTGAAGCAGAAGCGGAAGCCGGGCAGCAGCCTGCGCGCCGCGTCCGGCCCGTCGACTTCCTGCAACGCGATCACATCGGCGTTGAGCCCGCGCGCGTATCCCGCGAGCCGGTCGATGTCGGCTTCGTCCCATCTACCGTCCGGCACCAGGTCGCAGGGGATGGAACGCTGCGCCGCAGGGCGCCGGTTCCGGCCCCGTCGGTCGTGGTCACGGTTGTCGCGGCGCAGGCAGGCGGCCGCAAGCCGATCGAAGGTCGCGGGCAGCAGCAGCCACTCCACGTTCCAGCTCGCGATGCGCAGCCGTGCGGGCACGTTCCCCGGTCCCGGCGACTCGGCGCGCGCGCCGCCCGCGATGCCGAGCAGCAGCACGATGACACCGAGGCCGGGCCGCAGGCGGACCGCGCCGGCGAGCCGCCGGCGGAGCATCCCGCCGCCGTGCACCGCTGCGCGGACGCTCGCTCGCTCCACCCTCACCGCCCGGCATGCAGCCGGTTCGCGACGAGCTCGGCAACCACTGAGGGATCGGCCAGCGTCGAGATGTCGCCGAGCTGCTCATGCTCGTTCGCGGCGATCTTTCGCAGGATGCGCCGCATGATCTTGCCCGAGCGCGTCTTCGGCAGCCCGGGCGCCCACTGGATGTGATCCGGCATCGCGATCGCGCTGATCTCCCGCCGCACCCAGGTGCGCAGCTCCTCGCGCAGCGACTCGGAGGGCTCGACGCCGGCCAGCAGGGTCACGTAGGCATAGATGCCCAGGCCCTTGATGTCGTGCGGGAAACCGACCACTGCGGCCTCCGCGACCTGCGGATGCGCGACCAGCGCGCTCTCGATCTCGGCCGTGCCGAGCCGGTGCCCGGAGACGTTCAGCACATCGTCGACCCGCCCCGTGATCCAGTAGTCGCCATCGGCATCGCGGCGCGCGCCGTCGCCCGTGAAGTACAGGCCGCGGAAGGACTTGAAGTAGGTGTCGATGAAACGCAGGTGGTCGCCGTAGACCGAGCGCATCTGACCGGGCCAGGAATCGGTCATCACGAGGTTGCCCTCGCAGGCGCCTTCGAGGATGTGGCCTTCACCATCGACGATCGCGGGCTGCACGCCGGGCAGTGGCCGCGTTGCCGAGCCGGGTTTCAACGCCATCGCGGCGGGCAGCGGCGCGATCAGGATGCCACCGGTCTCGGTCTGCCACCAGGTGTCCACGACCGGGCAGCGGCCGTCGCCGACCACGCGGTGATACCACTCCCAGGCCTCCGGATTGATGGGCTCGCCCACGGTGCCGAGCAGCCGCAGCGAGGCGCGCGAAGTGTTCTTTACAGGCGCATCGCCCTCGCGCATCAGCGCGCGCAGCGCGGTCGGCGCCGTGTAGAAGACCGTCACGCGATGCCTGTCCACGACTTCCCAGAAGCGGCTGGTCGTGGGGTGATTCGGCACGCCCTCGAACATCACGGAGGTCGCGCCGTTCGACAAGGGACCGTAGACGACATAGCTGTGGCCCGTGACCCAGCCCACGTCGGCCGTGCACCAGAACACGTCGCTCTCGCGGTGATCGAACACCGCCTCGAAGGTGTAGTTGACCCAGACGAGGTAACCGCCCGTGGTGTGCAGTACACCCTTCGGCTTGCCCGTCGAGCCCGAGGTGTAGAGGATGAAAAGCGGGTCCTCGGCGTTCATGCGCTCCGGGATGCACTCCGCGGGCTGGACGCGCGTGATCTCCTCGTACCAGAGGTCGCGCCCGGGCGCCCATGCCACGGTCGCGCCGGTGTGGCGCACGACGATGACGTTCCGCACGCACTGCAGCTCGTGCCCGGCGAGCGCTTCGTCGACATTGGTCTTCAGCGGAATCCTGCGGCCGCCGCGCACACCCTCGTCGGCCGTGATCACGAGGCTCGACTCGCAGTCGGCGATGCGCCCCGCGAGCGACTCGGGCGAGAAACCGCCGAAGACCACCGAATGGATGGCGCCGATGCGCGCGCAGGCCAGCATCGCCACAGCGGCCTCAGGGATCATCGGCAGGTAGATCGTGACGCGATCGCCCTTCCGGACGCCGAGCCCGCGCAGCGCGTTCGCGAAGCGGCAGGTGCGCTCGTAGAGCTCGCGGTAGCTGACCCGATGCGAGACCGCAGGATCATCGCCTTCGAAGATCAGCGCCGTCTTGTCGCCGTGCGTGGCGAGCTGCCGGTCCAGGCAGTTCACCGACAGGTTCAGCTCGCCGTCCTCGTACCAGCGGATGCGGAAATCGTCCCAGTCGAAGCTGACGTCCTTGATCTTCGTCGGCCGGCGGTACCAGTCGATGCGCCCGGCGAGGCGTGACCAGAAGGCATCCGGGTCGCGCCGCGCTTCATCGGCGTCGCGGCGGTAGTCCGTCGCGGTCACGGAACCGGCACCGGCGAAGCCGGCTGGAACGGGATAGATCTTGACCATGTGCACGAGCCCCCTCGCGGTCCGGGCCCGGTGGCCCGCATGCTGATGCTGAGGATTCTAACCCGCGTATGTCAGGCCGGGCCGGGCACGGCTCCACGGGGAGGCGGGCAGGATCATCGCGCTGCCGTGCTCCCTTCGGGTGGATCCGACAAAGTCGGCTATGCCCTGCTCGACCGGCTGACCCCGGCGACCCGGACCGGCCAGGCCCAGGGCCGGGCCTGCGATGCCAACGGCAACCGGCGCAGGCGTTGACGCTCAGCGGCGCCGACCTCGCAGCAGCATCGCCAGCGCAACGACGAGACCGCCTGCGACGCCATAGCGATGTGCAGCGGTGACGACCGGCAGATCCGGCGCACCGGACAACGGCGCTTGCCACCACTCGAACACGAGCTTCGCGACCAGGCCGATGGTGAGCGCTACGGCGAGGCGGCGTTCGCCGCCGCGCCACAGTCCCGCGAGTCCCGCAGCGAACAGACCGTGCAGGATGCCCGAAGCACCCGCGTACCAGTCGAGCCCGGGTTCGAGCCACCAGAGCCCCGCGTCGATGGCGAGCAGCGCCGCCGCGGCCGCCAGCCACCACTCGGCTGTGCGCACGACGCTGCGGAAGATCTGCAGGATGAGCAGCAGCGCCGCGGCATTCAGAAGCGCATGCGCCCACGACAGGTGCGCGAGATGCGCGCTGAGCATCCGCCACCACTCGCCGGCGGCGACGGCCGCGCGCTCGTAGCGCAGCACGTGCTGAGTGAGTTCGTCGAGTGAATGGCCGGCGCCGAGCGCCGCGGCCCCGAGCCCCGCGACGAGCCACCCGCCGTGCCGCGGGTGGCGCTTTGCGAAGATGGCTTCAATCGGCACGAGACGGCCCCGGCATGTGCCGTTGCTGCTGCTGGATCAACTTGCAGCTACCGCAACACTGCGACGATCGCCGTCGCGCGGCGACGCCGCGGCCTCGCCGGCACGCGATCGACGCGCAGCAAGAGCAATGAGTTGATGACCGCCTGCGCACGGCGGCACTACAGACTGGCGGCGGCGAAGGTGTCGCAGGCGCCCGGGTCGCCGGACTCGAAGCCGCGCTGGAACCAGCGCATGCGTTGCTCCGAGCTGCCATGCGTGAAGGAGTCCGGCACGACGTGACCCTGGGCCTGGCGCTGCAGCCGGTCATCGCCGACCGCGCTCGCCGCGCCCATGGCTTCCGCGAGGTCACCGGCCTCGAGCAACGCCCGGTGCTGCTCCGCGCGGTGGGTCCAGACGCCCGCGTAGCAGTCCGCCTGCAGCTCGAGTCGTACCGAGAGCTGGTTGGCCTCGGCCTTGTCGACGCGCTGCTGCAGCTCGTGCACCTTGCCCGAGGTGCCGAGCAGGTTCTGCACGTGGTGGCCCACTTCGTGCGCGATGACGTAGGCCTGCGCGAAGTCGCCCCCGGCGCCCAGCCGGCTGTGCATCTCGTCGAAGAACGACGTGTCGAGGAACACCCGCTCGTCCGCGGGGCAGTAGAAGGGGCCCATGGCGGCCTCGGCGAAGCCGCAGCCCGACTGCACCGCGCCATTGAACAGCACGAGTTTCGGTTCGCGGTAGCTGCCACCCGAGTCCCCGAAGATCTGCTGCCAGACGTGCTCCGTATCGGCGAGCACGACGGCGACGAACTGCCGCCGCTCCGCCTCGCCCGCGGATTCCTCGTAAGGACCCGAGGCCGGCGTGCCGGGGTCCGTCGCGACCTGTGCCTGCTGCAGGCCCTGCAGCAGCACTTGCGGATCCACGCCCAGGAACATGCCGATCACCACGATGGCGATGGTGCCGAGCCCGCCGACGGCGAGCCCCCGCCGGCCCACGCGATGGCCCCTGCGGTCTTCGATGTTCGCGCTCTGTCGTTCGCCGCGCCAGCGCATGGTGTACTCCATCTCTCGGCCCGGGATGTGGTGTTCCCGGCTCTTCCGCGACTGTAGGCCCATGGCCGACTCCTGGGTAGGGGGCTTGCAGCCGCCCGCCAGAGCCCGCAGATCACCGAAGCGGGGGTGGAGGAAAACACTATTGCGGACGCCCGCAATCCGTCTAGCATGCATTCACTCGGATGCCAGCGAGGAGTACGTCATGAGCGAGATCAATGCCTCCCAGTTGATCGATGACCTGCGCAGTGTCGTGACCGATGCCGAGGCGCTGCTGAAGGCCACGGCCGGGATCGCGGGGGACCAGGTCGAATCCGCGCGCGAGCGCGCTCAGGGTTCGCTGAAGGCAGCGCGCGCCCGCCTCGGGGACCTCGAGGAGGACGTCGTCGAGCGGGCCCGAGAGGCTGTGGAATCGACCGACCGCTATGTGCGCGAGAGCCCCTGGGCCGCCATCGGTGTCGCGGCCGGCATGGCCTTCGTTATCGGCGTGCTGGTTGGACGCCGATGAGCGCTGAGCGAGCGGCCGGCGAGGAAGGCGTGCTCGCATCGCTGCAGCGTTTCGGGACCACGCTGGTCATGCTGGCGCACACGCGCCTGAAGCTCGCCGGCACCGAACTCGAGGAACAGGTTGCGCATGCCGCGTCGATCGTCGTCTGGATCGTCGTCACGCTGGTGCTCGGTTCCCTCGCGCTGATCATGGCGATCATCCTGGTGCTGGTCGCGTTCTGGGAAAGTCATCCGCTGCTGGCCGCCACCATGATCACCGTGACGCTCGCACTCGGGACGCTGGGCGCGTGGCTCACGCTGCGGCACCACGTCCGTACGAGACCGAAATTCCTGGCGGCGACGCTGCTGGAACTGGAGCGTGACCGCTCCGCGCTCGCGAAGCGGCGATGAAGGATCGCGCTGCCATCGAGGCCCGCAAGGCCGCGCTGATCACCCTCAGCGCGTTTCAGCGACACGAGCTGGGGGCCATCGCGCGGTCGATATCCGGCCGGTTCGCGGGTACCACCGAGGGCCTGTCGCTGACGCGGCGTTTGACGAGACAACCGGCTGCGAAGCTCGGTCTGGGAGCCCTGGTGCTGTTGGCACCCCGGCGCTGGATCTGGAAGCTGTTGCAGGGCGCCGTGGTCGCACGGCTGCTCACACGCTCGCGGCGCCGGTAAGCCGGAATGGGGACAGGAAGGCCGGGACAGGGTCCCGTGCCGGCCGGGCACCATCTCCGGTGCCCGGGCTGACCGGCGCGAAGGCGCAGATCCCGCGACGTGCACCGCCCGGGAACCAGCGATCCCGTTCCCGCAGCCGCGAAGTCGGCTCCTCTGGCCAGGGTCGCGGTCCAGGCCATGGATGACGGCGTTTTCTGCGTGCCGCCGCGGAGCATATTGGTATGGTGGACCTTGCGGTTCCGGCGGCTCTGCAGGCGCATCTGCACCGGCTCGAGCGTGAGCTCGAGCGGCTGGCGCAGCGCCCGGGCGTCGAGGCCGTGCACGATACGCGTGTGGCCGCGCGCCGCTTCCGTGCGCTGCTTCGCGGCCTCGACGGTTACCTGAATCCGCCGCTCGCGGCGCAGCTCGAGTTCGAGCTGCGCGCCATCGGACGCGTACTGGCGCCGCTGCGTGAAGCCGATGTGCGCCGTGCCGCGCTCGCAGCCACCTGCCGCGAGCTGCTGCGCCTTGATCCGGAGCTGCGGGCCGCGCGCCTGGCAGCACTCGACGAGGAGCGTCGCAACGAACGCCGCATGCTGCGTGCCACGCTGCGGGCGCCCGCGTGGGCTGCGCGACGGGGCCGCCTGCGGGACCTGTGCCTCGACGAGGCGCTGGTCCTTCCGGTGCGCGAGACGCTCACGGCCGTACTCGCGCCCGCGATCGAGCATCGCTGGCGGCGGCTGCAGCGAGATTCCGGGCGCAATCTCGACGAGCTGCGGCGGTTGCACCGCCTGCGTATCCGCGCCAAGGTGGTGCGCTACCTGCTCGAGGAATGGGCAAGCGCGGCGCGACGCCGCCGGCGGGTTCCCGCCGTGACGCTCGTGCGCCGCCTGCAGAACGTGCTCGGTGAGCTGCACGACCTGCTGTTGCTGCGCGCATGGCTCGCGGGCAGCGGACTGCCGCCGGGGCCGCTGGCGGCCTGGACGCGGCGGGCCGCGGAGACAGAACGCGACCTGCGCCGGCTGCTGCGCCGGCTGGCGCACGAGCTCAGGCAGACATCGGCTGGAGTCGCTACAGGAACAGGATGATCGCCACCAGCCCGGTCGTGGTCATGGTCACGAAATAGGGCAGTGCCATCCACAGCATGCGCACGTAGGACAGGCGGATCAGCGGCGCGAGTGCCGACGTCAGCAGGAACAGGAACGCAGCCTGGCCGTTCGGCGTGGCCACGCTCGGTATGTTGGTGCCGGTGTTCACGGCGATCGCGAGCGCATCGAACTGCGCGCGCGACAGCGCGCCATCCGCGAATGCCTGGCGGACCTCCTCGATGTAGATCGTCGCGACGAACACGTTGTCGCTGATCGCCGAGAGCAGCCCGTTCGCCAGGTACATCGCCACGACCTGGCCACGCCCCTCCAGCGACAGTACCCAGACGAGCAACGGGTGGAACAGGTGCTGCTCGTGGATCATCGCGACGATGGCGAAGAACACGACCAGCAGCGCGGTGAACGGCAATGCCGCCTCGAATGCCCGGCCGAGCTGGTGCTCGTCGACGATGCCGCAGAACGCGGTCGCGAGCACGATCACCATCAGGCCCACGAGCCCGACCTCGGCGACGTGCAGCGCCAGGCCCGCGACCAGCAGCAGCGCGACTGCGGCCTGCACCAGGATGCGCTGGCGCAGCTGCGGTGACAGTCGCTCGTCCTGTGTGCGCACGAAGTCCGCGAGCACGATGCGCACCGCTTCTGGCAGCACTCCGCCATAACCGAACCAGCCGTAGCGGTTGATCATCAGGCAGCACGCAAGACCCGCGATCAGCACCGGCACGGTGACCGGCGACATCACCTGTGCGAAAAGCAGGAAATCCCAGCCAGCCTGCTTGCCGACCAGCAGATTCTGTGGCTCCCCCACCAGCGTCATGACGCCGCCCAGTGTGGTGCCGATCGCCGCGTTCATCATCAGGCTGCGCAGGAAGGCGCGGAAGCGTTCGAGATCGTCACGCGAATAGCCGATGATGTCGTCGTCGGTCGCCGGGTCGTGGTCGGCGTCGACCAGCTTGCCCGACGCCACGCGGTGGTAGACCCCGTAGAAGGCCAGGCCCACCGTGATCACGACGGCGAGCACGGTCAGCGCATCGAGGAACGCCGAGAGCAGCGCGCCGGTGGCGCAGAAGCAGAGGTTCAGCAGCGTGGTGGAGCGGATGCGCACGAGCACGCGCGAGAACACGAACAGCAGCAGGTCGCGCAGGAAGTGGATGCCGGCGACCATGAAGATCAGCAGCAGTATCACGGGGAACCCGGTGACGACCTCCTGGTAGACCTCGTCGGTGCCGGTGAGGCCGAGCAGGACCGCCTGCAGCGCCAGCAGCCCGCCGGGGGCGAGCGGATAGCAGGCGAGCGCCATGGCCAGCGTGAGGATGAACTGCGCCAGGATCGCGGCGGCGAGTACCGTGGGGCCGAACGCCAGCAGCAGCACCGGATTCAGCAGCAGGAAGGCCAGGATGGTCCGCTTGTACCAGCCGGGCGCGTGCCCGAGGAACAGGGACCAGGCGGCCTGGAAACTCATCGCCATGCGGATTCCGCTCGTGGGAACGGGGCGTGAGTATACGGAACCCGGCGGCGGCCGGGCCGGCCACATGGCCTCCGCGGGGCACGACACAGCGACCCATGACGCAGGAGACCACGACGCGGCGGACCCGGCGCCAGCCGGCCGGCCGCGGGCCGCTTCAGCCGGCACCGGCCTCCGCGGCGCTGTGCACGTACAGCTTCTGCGTCGGATACGCGAACTCGACGCCGATGCCGCCGAGCGTCCGGATGATCCCGAGGATGATCTGCTGCTGCACGTCCATGTACTCGTTGTAGTCCCGGCTCAGCACGTAGTAGACACACTCGAAGTCGAGCGACGAGGGGCCGAACTGCATAAGGTGGCAGCGATCGAAGCGCGTGTTCGGCTGGTCACGGACGATCCCGGCGACCAGCTCCGGAATCGCCGCCAGCCGCTCCGGCGGCGTCTCGTAGGTCACGCGGAACGAGAACACGACGCGCCGCTCCGCCATGCGGCCGTAGTTGCGCACGCGGCTCGACAGCAGGTCGGCGTTCGCGATCACGAGCTGCTCGCCTGACAGGCTGCGCAACTTGGTGCTCTTGATCCCGACCTGCTCCACCGTGCCCATGTGATCCGCGAGCACCAGGAAATCGCCGACCGCGAACGGCTTGTCGAGCGCGATCGCGACCGAGGCGAGCAGGTCGCCGAGCACGCTCTGCACGGCCAGCGCGACGGCGATGCCGCCGACACCGAGGCCCGCCACCAGTGCCGTGATGTTCACGCCGAGGTTGTCGAGCGCCATCAGCAGCACGACGGCCCAGATCGCCACACGCCCGACGAATCCCACCACGTTCAGTGTCGTCGCCGTCTGGCGGTCGCTCTGCAGCAGGTCCGCGCGCCGGTGGCGCAGCCATTGCTCCAGCGCGATGCCGCCCCACAGCCCGACCTGCAGCAGCAGCACGACCACGACCAGGGAGCGCAGGATCTGCTCGGCCGCCTCCGGCAGCTCGAGCACGTGCGCACCGGCGAGCAGCGAAGCCACCAGCAGGAATGGCAGCCGCGTGGCGCGTGCCAGTTCGGCGACCACGCGTGCTGCGGCCATGGTCACCCGCAGCCGGCGCAGCCGCCAGCGCAGCATCCACAGCAGGCAGAATGCCGCCGTCGCCACGGCCGCCGCGACGGTCCACTGAGTCAAGGTGTCGCTGAACAGTTCCCGCAAGCTCAATCCCCCTGGTCGCTTCCCGCTGCGGGCGCCAGCCAGCGCGCAGCGAGCGCACGCATCACGGCGCCGGGTTCGATGTGCCGGCGCACTTCATCGCGCAGCCGGGTCGCGTCGTTGGTCCGCGTCGCGACGCGCCGCTTGAGCCGCTCGAGCGCGGCTTCGGTACCGAGCACCCCGGCATCCTCCGACAGTCCCGCGAGCATC
>CAYWMY010000091.1:0-9566 GCA_964459405.1 uncultured Steroidobacteraceae bacterium
ACTCGAGTGGGTGCGCGCGAATCCGAAGGCGCGGAAGGCCAAGAGCAAGGCGCGCATCAAACAGTTCGAGGAACTGTCGTCGGTAGAATTCCAGAAGCGCAACGAGACCAACGAGATCTACATCCCGCCGGGGCCCAGGCTCGGTGACTCCGTCATCGAGGTCAAGGACCTGCGCAAGGGCTTCGGCGACCGGCTGCTGATCGACGGCTTGAGCTTCAGCCTGCCGAAGGGTGGCATCGTCGGCATCATCGGCCCGAATGGTGCCGGCAAGACCACCCTGTTCCGCATGCTGGCCGGCAAGGAACAGCCGGATTCCGGCGAGGTCCGCGTCGGACCCACCGTGCAGCTCGCCTACGTCGACCAGTCGCGCGACAGCCTGGACGGCAGCAAGACGGTCTGGGAGGAGATCTCGGGCGGGCTCGACATGATCCGGGTCGGCAGCTACGAGACCTCCTCGCGCGGCTACGTCGGGCGCTTCAATTTCCGTGGTACGCAGCAGCAGCAGCACATCCGCGAGCTCTCGGGCGGCGAACGCAACCGCGTGCATCTGGCGAAGATCCTGAAGAGCGGCGCCAACGTGCTGCTGCTCGACGAGCCGACCAACGACCTGGACGTCGAGACGCTGCGCGCCCTCGAGGAAGCACTGCTGACGTTCCCGGGCTGCGCGGTCGTGATCTCGCACGACCGCTGGTTCCTGGACCGCGTCGCGACCCACATCCTCGCCTTCGAAGGCGACAGCGAGGTCGTGTGGTTCGAGGGCAATTTCGCCGAATACATCCAGGACCTGCGCCGCCGCAAGGGCGAGGACGCCGACCAGCCGCATCGCATCCGCTTCAAGCCGCTGCACGGCTGATGCGCGGAGCCGGAAGGCCCGGGATCCGGCGGCCGCGGCGCGGCGCCGACCCGGCCGGCGGACTCAGGCTCACCGGGCGTGCGCGGCCGCCGCGCTGCGTCATCGGGCTCCCGCTGTGAATTCCCCGGCGCGTCTGGATCCGGACCGGCCGTCAGGCTCCGATTGCGTGGATATCTGCGGGACACGACACTAGACTTCGCGCGTCGGACGCCGCGGTACAGCGCCGGGGCATCACAGCATGCGGGGCACGGCCATGTCGATGTTCATCGATTCCAGCGGTAGGCTGCACCATGACCAGGCGCAGAACCTGGCCCTCAACTGCCCGCACTGCCAGGTGCTGTCGCACATCACGCCCGTGTCGGTGCCGGACTTCAACCAGATCACGCTGCACAAGCCCGCGCAGGTCGGCCTCGTCTACCGCTGCGAAGCCTGCAATGCCCCCGTGTTCCTCAAGTTCCAGGTCAAGCTCTACGGCGGCAGCCGCGTGGAACTCTCGCCAACCTTCGCCGAGCTGGAAAGGCCGCCCGAGAAATTCAGCTTCTCCTACCTGCCCGAGCGCAGCGAGCAGCTGTTCCGCGAGGCACTGGCCACGTTCTCCGCAGGCTGCTACAACGCCTTCGCGTCGATGTGCCGGCGCACGGCGCAGTCTGTGTTCGCCGATCTCGGCGAGGAAGGACGGCTGCGCGTGTTCGACGAGCTGGCGCAGATCCGCGTGCTGGCCGAGATCGACGACGACACTTTCGGCGTGGTCAAGAAGGTCGTGTTCGGCAGCGACGCCGAGCCCAGGCCCGACATGCCGCTCATCGAGGCGCACGAGGCCGGCGTGCTGCTGGAGATCATGAAAGACCTGCTGTACCAGGCCTATGTGCGTCGCGGCCGCCTGCAGCAGGCGATGATGATGCGCCGCCACTTCGCCACGGAAGCCAGCGTCACGCCGCTCGACCAGGCGCGGGGCTGATACCGCGCCACGCCCGCCGTCCTCAACCGAGCCAGCACCGCGCGTTGCGGAACATCCGCATCCATCCACTCCAGGGTCCGGTACCCGCGGGGTACCAGGAATTCTGCAGCGTCCGGAACACGCGCTCCGGATGCGGCATCGCGATCGTGACGCGGCCGTCGGAGGTCGTCAGCGCCGCGATGCCTGCCGGCGAGCCGTTCGGGTTCGCGGGATAACGCTCGGTCACCGCACCCGTCCCGTCCACGAAGCGCAGGGCGACGAGATCCGCGACGCACGCGGGCCCGTCGGGTGCCGCGAACTCGGCACGACCCTCGCCATGGGCGACCGCGATCGGCAGCAGCGAATCCGTCATGCCCGAGAAGAACAGCGACGGCGACGGGCTCACGCGCACGAGACTCGTGCGGCCCTCGAACTGCTCGGAGCGGTTGCGCACGAAGCGCGGCCAGCCCCCGGCCCCGGGGATGATCTCCTTCAGCGCCGACAGCATCTGGCAGCCATTGCAGATGCCGAGCGTGAAGGTCCCGGAGCGTTCGAACCAGGCCAGGAACTGTGCCCGCAGCCGCGCATTGAACAGGATCGACTTGGCCCAGCCCTCGCCGGCACCCAGCACGTCGCCATAACTGAACCCGCCACAGGCCACGAGGCCGTCGAACTCCGCAAGCGTGCGGCGGGCGCTGAACAGGTCGGTCATGTGCACGTCGACTGCCGCGAAGCCGGCGGCGTCGAAGGCCGCCGCCATCTCGACCTGGCTGTTGACGC
Source organism: uncultured Steroidobacteraceae bacterium (assembly GCA_964459405.1). Taxonomy (GTDB): domain Bacteria; phylum Pseudomonadota; class Gammaproteobacteria; order Steroidobacterales; family Steroidobacteraceae; genus CAYWMY01. Next base: position 2,571 of record CAYWMY010000091.1, read on the forward strand.
CCTGCTCGCGCAGGATTGCCACCCTCGGTCGCGCACCGCGCAGCACAGCGGGCGCAGCGACGTCCTCGTCGGCATCGAAGCCGAGCCGCCACTGCAGGCCGGGCGCGTCGAACGCGAGCCTTGCGGCCTGTTCCTCGTCGGCACAGTCCGGGTGATCGCGCAGGCGCTGCATGCGCCAGCTGGTCTCGGACCACGCCGCGTACAGGTCGACCCAGGCCTCGTCGAACAGCACCGTGCCGTTGCCACGACACACGATGCGCGCCGCGGGCACGGGACGCCCGATGACCCGCATCAACCCGTCGAGCCCGTGCGCCGCGAGCAGCGCGCGCACCTCGTCGAGACGCGCATCCGGCACCTGGATCACGGCGCCCAGTTCCTCGCTGAACAGGGCGCGTGCGGCGTCGCCGACGGCACCCAGGTCGATTTCGAGCCCGCAATGGCCCGCGAACGCCATCTCGAGCAGCGTGACCACGAGTCCGCCATCGGAGCGGTCGTGATACGCGAGTGCGAGCCCCGCATCGGCCAGTTCGCGCACGGCGGCGAAGAATGCGCTGAGCCGCGCAGGGTCATCGACGTCCGGGGGTTCGCGCCCGACGGCGCCGTAGACCTGCGCGAGGCCCGAGCCACCCATGCGGTCGCGGCCGGCGCCCAGGTCCACGAGGACGAGCGAACTCGCGGCCTTCTCCCGCGACAGCACCGGCGTCAGCGTGCGGCCGGCATTGCGCACCGGCGCAAAGGCCGAGACGATCAGCGATACGGGTGCCACGACCGCCCGCTCCTCGTCTCCGGCGCGCCAGCCCGAGCGCATCGACAGCGAGTCCTTGCCGACCGGGATCGCGATGCCGAGCGCCGGACACAGCTCCATGCCGACCGCGCGCACGGTGTCGTAGAGCGCAGCGTCCTCGCCGGGATGCCCGCAGGCCGCCATCCAGTTCGCGGACAGACGGATGTCACCGATGCGGCGTACGTCCGCAGCCACGATGTTGGTGATCGCCTCGCCCACCGCCATGCGGCCCGACGCGGGCGCATCGAGCAGCGCGAGCGGCGTGCGCTCTCCCATGGCCATCGCCTCGCCGGTGCTGCCGACGAAATCCGACAGGGTCACGGCGACGTCGGCGACGGGAACCTGCCAGGGCCCGGCCATGGGCTCGCGGCTGATCAGGCCGCCGACGGAGCGATCGCCGATCGTGACCAGAAATCCCTTGTCGGCCACCGCGGGCAGCCGCAGCACACGATACAGCGCCTCGCGCGGATCGATGCCGCGGGTATCGAACGCGTCGCCGGGCCGCGGCAGGCGCCGCACGCTGCGCGTCATGCGCGGCGGCTTGCCGAGCAGGACATCGAGCCGCATCGCGACCGGGTCCGTGCCCGTCGCGGGGTCGTGCACGCGCAGCACCCCGTCGTCGGTGATGCGCCCGATCACACCGTACAGGCAGCGTTCGCGCGCGCAGAGTCCGGCAAGCGTCGCCAGTCCGTGCTCCGCGACCACGAGGATGTAACGCTCCTGCGCCTCGTTGCACCAGATCTCGAGCGGAGACATGCCGCGTTCAGCCGATGGCACGGCGCGCAGGTCAATGACCCCGCCGCGCCGGCTGTGCGCGACCGCTTCGGGCACGGCGTTCGACAGACCGCCCGCGCCGACATCGTGGATCAGCAGGATCGGATTCGACTCGCCGAGTGCCCAGCAGCGGTCGATGACCTCCTGCGCGCGGCGCTGCATCTCGGGATTGCCGCGCTGCACCGATGCGTAGTCGAGGTCCTCGGAAGACGCCCCGCTGCCGACCGAGGAGGCCGCGCCGCCGCCCAGGCCGATCAGCATCGCCGGACCGCCCAGCACGACGATGTGCGCACCCGGCGGGATGTCGGCCTTGTGGATCTGCGAACGGCGGATGCTGCCGAGTCCACCGGCAATCATGATCGGCTTGTGATAGCCGCGCGTCACGCCGGGCGCGTCGCCGGCGACGCGCTGCTCCAGCGTGCGGAAGTAACCGAGCACGTTGGGCCGGCCGAACTCGTTGTTGAAGGCAGCCGCGCCGATCGGCCCCTCGAGCATGATCTCGAGCGCCGAGGCGATGCGGTCGGACCGGCCACTGTCCACCTCCCACTCGCGCACAGCTCCCGGAATGCGCAGGTTGGAGACGCTGAAGCCCACGAGGCCGGCCTTCGGCTTCGCGCCGCGCCCCGTGGCGCCCTCGTCGCGGATCTCGCCGCCGGATCCCGTCGCCGCACCCGGAAACGGCGAGATGGCCGTCGGGTGGTTGTGGGTCTCGACCTTCATCAGGATGTCGGCGGGCTCGTCGTGCGCGCCGTAGATGCCACTCGCGGGGTTGGCGAAGAACCTGCGCGCCATCGGCCCCTCGATGACCGCCGCATTGTCCTGATAGGCGGACAGCACGCCCGCGGGGCTCTGCGCATGGGTGTTGCGGATCATCTGGAACAGCGAGCGTTCCTGCCGCTCGCCGTCGACGACGAAATCCGCGTTGAAGATCTTGTGGCGGCAGTGTTCGGAGTTCGCCTGCGCGAACATCATGAGTTCGACGTCTGTCGGATCGCGCCCCGACGCAGCGAACGCGGCAGCGAGGTAGTCGATCTCGTCGTCCGACAGCGCCAGCCCCATCTCGCGGTTCGCACGCGCGAGCGCCGCGGGCGCATCGGGCGCGAGGGCCACCGTGGTGAGCCGCCGCGGTGCGTGATCCGCGAACAGCACCGCGGCATCCTCGAGCCGCGGCAGCAGCGACTCGGTCATGCGGTCGTAGAGCGGCTGCGCCAGCGCCTGCACATCGGCCCAGTCGAGGTCCTGCACGCCGGCGACGGTCCAGGCGATACCGCGCTCGATACGCCGCACGGTCCCGAGACCGCAGACGTGCGCAATGTCGGTCGCCTTGGAGGACCATGGCGAGATCGTGCCCGCCCGCGGCACCACGAGCACGAGGCGGCCGTCGACCGGACGGGCCGTGATCGCGGGACCGTAGGTCAGGAGTCGCTCGAGCACCCGGCGCGCCGTGGCATCCGGTTCCCCTGCGACGTCGATGAAATGCACGAAGTGCGCGGCCACCGCGCCGACGCCGGCGTGACGCTGTCGCAGGGCCGCGACGCATTTCGCCAGCCGGAACTCGGACAGCGCCGGCGCGCCGTGCAGGATCAGCATCTACTTCTTCGAACCGCCGTCGATGCCCGGCGGCAGGCCCAGCGGAAACAGCGACACGTTCGTGCCACCTTCGAGCGCCGAGATCTTGCTGACACCCTGCTTCCTGACCTCGTCGACCCGCAGCACCGAGTGCATCGGCAGGAAGGTCCGCTTCACACCCGCGAACTCAGCCTTGATGCGTTCCTCGCCCGGGTCGAGCACGATCGAGGACTTCTCGCCGAAGACCAGTTCCTCGACCTCCAGGAAACCCAGCATCGAGCCGTGACTGACTTTGCGTGCGTAGATTTCGTAGACCTTGCCCTGGTTGACGAACAGGATCTTGAAAATGTGACTCGTGGCCATCGCCGCTCGGACTGCGCTTTGTGAAGGGTCGCGTATTATACGGACAGACCGCCGGAGCGCCCGGGGGGCTTTGGCCGCGTGGCCGGCCGCCGGTGGCCGGGACCGGCGGGCGGCAGTGGCATGACAGGGTCGAACACAGCATGGCCATCAGACTCAAGGTCATCGGAGGCAAGGCCGCCTCGACGGGCCGGCGCGGCAGCGCCGTGTTCGGCGTGCACGGCGGCAGGATCGGCCGCGCACCCGACAACGACTGGGTGCTGACCGACCCGGACCGCTACGTCTCCAGCCATCACGCCATCATCGAGCACAACGCGGGCGATTGGTGGATCACCGATCTGTCGCGCAACGGCACCTTCCTGAACGACGATCGCCGGGCGCTCGGCCCGGGCGGCCGCCGGCAGCTCGCCAACGGCGACCTGCTGCGCATCGCCGATTACGAGATCATGGTCGAGATCACGCCGAGCAACGATTTTCCACCCGACTCGCCGATCTCGGATGCGGATTTCATCGAGACGCGAATCGACTTCGATTCCGACGACCTGCCCGTGCTCGACACCTCCGGCATCCGGGCCACCGATGTGTACGGCCAGGAGCGCGGCGGGCGCGGCCCGTCGGCGGGGACCGAGCGCGAGCGGTGGCGCGAGCGCAGCGACGCCCCGGCCGGCTTGCGCGGCGAGGACCGCGAATTGTGGCCGGGCATCCTCGCATTCTGCCGTGGTGCCGGGCTCGAGCCCGCGGAGCTGTCCGCGGACGCGCGCGCGGCGCTGCTGCATCAGGCCGGACAGCTGGTGCGTGAGATCGCGGTCGGCTTCCACGAGCTCGCACAGGCGCGCGCCGAGTTCTCGCGCGATTTCGGCATCCTGCCCGCGACCGCGAAGCGCGAGGGATCGGGGCCGAATCCGCGACCGATCCATGTCGACGAGGCGCTGCGCGAGTGGCTCGCCGGCGAGGGAGGCAAGGGCCTGGTGGATGCCGCGCGGCGCAATTTCGCCGAGGCACGCCGCCACGAACTGGCCCTGGCGACGGCCATCAAGGAGGCCGTCAACGACCTGCTGGTGCACATCGATCCGGACGAGCTGGAACTGCAGTTCGGGCGCGGCACGCGGACGCCGGGCGACTCCGCTGCAATGGCGCGGTACTGGCAGCGTTACCGCGAACTGTTCCGTACCTTCGCACAGCCGGGCGAGGCCGGCATTCCGGTGGCCTTTGCCGAGGAGTTCGGCCGCGCCTATCGCCGGCTCGCGGCACTCGGTGGCGAGCCGCGCGACAGCGATGGCACCTCCGGGCGCTGAGCGCGAGGCTCTCGGACCCGCAAGTCAGGGCGCGCGGACGGTCTCAGACTCGACCACGGTCGCAGACGCAGCCACACGACACCTCGAGCGTTCCCGGGCGAGGCCGTTGTACCCAAAGGTCCTGGCCGAAACAACACCTCTTCGGACGTGGCATACAATGGCGACGTGAGTTCGAAGCGATGCCAGAGAGATTGGCGGGCCTGGGGTGCAACCGACAGAGACGGGGATGGGGAGAGACTCCGATGGCTGTATCCAGGAAACGCGCCCGGCGAATCATCGTAACGACCCTGGGGTTCGCCGCATGGGTGTTGCTGCCATCGGCTTCACAGACCGACGATTTCGAGAAGGCCGAGCGGCTGTTCGCCGAGCATTGCGCCGTATGTCATGGCGCGGACCGGGGCGGATACATCGGACCGGCGTTGAACAGTGAACAAACCAAGCTCACTGCTCAGCAGGTCGGTGCCACGATACTCGCGGGAAGCCCCGCGAGCCTGATGCCGCAACATCCGACCTGGCGCGGCAAGTTGTCGCGCAGGGACACGATCCGGCTCGCCTCGCTCATCACACAGCGTCCGAAACCATCCTTATCCTGGGGATTGAACGACATACGCAAGTCCCTCGAGGTATTCGTCGCCGACGAGTCCACCCTGCCCGGCAAGCCGACCTATCCGATCATGGACCTCGACGACCTGATGGCCGTCATGGCACGTGGGCGTTTTGCCGCCGGCGACAAGGCCAAGGTCGTGTTCTTCGACGGCAGAACCAACGAAAGGGTTGGCGAGGTACCCACTGGCTTTGCCCCGCACCTGATGGACTTCCATCCTCATCAGGAGCGCTGGGCCTATGTCCGGGACGACATGGGCTATGTCTCGAAGATCGACCTGTATTCATTGAGGGTTGTGCGCAAGATCCGGGCCGGACTGAACGGCACGTCACTCGCGGTATCACGCGACGGGCACTATCTGGCCGCGGGTTCCTTCGTACCCGACACGGTGGTGATCCTCGACGCCACGACGCTGGAGCCGCTCAAGCTGATGGAACTGCGTGGCACCGACCCTGACGGCAGGATGGTCGAGTCCGACTCGGGCATGATCACCAGTACGCCCTTTGCGGACTACTTCGTGATCGCGCTGGAGCAGGCCGGCCAGGTATGGATCCTGGAGCTGAACAAGCCGGACATGCCGGTCACCCGGATCGCCAACGTCGGCCGGCACCTGCACGATGCCTTTCTCTCGCCGGATGGCCGCTACGTCGTCGTCTCCTCCTACGATGACGACATCAATGCCGTCATCGATCTCGCCGAAAAGCGCGTCGCCAGGAAGATTCCAGCCGGATGCCAGCCGCACCTCGGCTCGGGCGCCGTCGTGCGATCGCATGGCCGCCTGCTGGGCATTGCCACCAATATCGGTTCACGTCCCTGCAAACCGCACGAAGTCATCGTGTCTGACATGGACACGTTCGAGGTGGTCAAGCGCATTCCGGTCCTGGGCCCCACCGAATCGCCGGCAGCACATCCCAAGGCCCCCTATATCGTCGTCGACGTCGTCGGCAAAGGCCCGGCGGCGAACAAGATCCAGTTCATCGACAAGGAAACCCTGCAAGTCGTCAGGACCCTGACGGTCGCCGGCACTCTGAGTCATTCACACTTTCCGGAATGCACTGCGCGCGGCGAATATCTGTACGTCAGCGTCGGCTATCGCGGTGACCGGACGGCCGGCACCAGCGGTGACCAGCTCGTGATCTACGACGCGCGCACACTGGAGAAAGTGAAGACGGACTCGATCGAGGTGCCCGCCGGCGTGTTCTCGCACCTGCGCGCGCGAACGGTCGTCGTTGGAATCGCGGGTGTCGTGCGCTGAGGAGCAGTGCAGGCGGTCGACGTAGACGGCATCGCGCAGGATCCCGACCATCTGTTCCGCCTGCGGAAATCGCCCGGAAAATGTTCGAGCGCGCTCATGACCGGAAACGGAGCCATGCCGCCCATGCCGCACAGCGTCCCGTGCCGCAGGATCTCGCATAGCACCGCGAGCCGCGCCAGTGCCGCCGTGCCGCCACGCCCGGCGGCGATGGCCTCGAGCAGTCCCCGCGCGCGCACCGAGCCGACACGGCAGGGCGTGCACTTGCCGCAGTTCTCGTGCGCGCAGAACTCCATGGCGTGATGCGCCATGGCGAGCATGTCCACGGTGTCATCGAACACCACCACCCCCGCCGTGT
>CAYWMY010000092.1:0-9563 GCA_964459405.1 uncultured Steroidobacteraceae bacterium
TAGGCGAAGAAGCGCTGGTAGCCCGGATCGTCGTGCATGTAGCCGATGGTGTAGACGTGCACCATCAGCGACACGAAGGTCACCACGCACATCATCAGCGCCGACAGCCGGTCGATCAGGAAACCCACCTGCATCGAAACACCGTCGCTGACGCCCCAGACGTATACGGTGTGGTTCAGCGGCTCGACACCGGGCGCCAGCATCTGCTGCAGCACCCACACCGACAGGCCGAACGACGCGGCGACGCCGGCGATCGTGACCGAATGCGCGCCGGCGCGGCCGATGAACTTGCCACCGAGCCCGGCGAGCAGCGAAGCCGCGAGCGGCACGAGCACGATGAGGAGACAGGCTTGCTCGAGCGTCATGGTCAACCCTTCATCGTGTCGAGGTCTTCGACGTTGATGCTGCGACGTTCACGGAACAGCACCACCAGGATCGCGAGCCCGATGGCCGCCTCCGCCGCGGCCACGGTCAGGATGAAGAACACGAACACCTGACCGTCGAGGTTGCCGAGAAAGCGCGAGAACGCGACGAAATTGAAGTTGACCGCGAGCAGCATGAGCTCGATGCACATCAGCAGCAGGATCACGTTCCGGCGGTTCAGGAACACGCCGGCCACGGCGATCGAGAACAGGATGCCGCCCAGCAGCAGGAAGTGCGTCAGTCCGATCATTCGCGCCCCTCCGCATCCATCTTCACGAGCCGCACGCGGTCTTCGCGGCGGACCGCCACCTGCCGGGCAACGTCCTGCGACCGCACGCCAGGACGCCGCCGCAGCGTCAGCACGATCGCCGCGATCATCGCCACCAGCAGTATCACCGCGGCCAGCTGGAACGGATACACGTAGTCCGTGTACAGCACCGCACCGAGCGCCTGCGTGTTGCTGAAATCGGCCGGCAGCGGCGGCGCCGCGGCCGCCAGATCCAGGCCCAGACGTTTCACGCGGATCACGTAGTACAGCTCCGCGATCATGACGAGCGCGACCGCGATGCCGAGCGGCGCATTGCGCGCGAAGCCCTCGCGCAGCTTCTCGATGTTGACGTCGAGCATCATGACGACGAACAGGAACAGCACCATCACCGCACCGACGTAGACCAGCATCAGCACCAGCGCCAGGAACTCGGCTTCGAGCAGCAGCCACAGTACCGCGCTGTTGAAGAACGTCAGCACCAGCAGCAGCGCCGAGTGCACCGGGTTGCGCGCGAGGATGACCCCGAGCGCCGCAGCCACCAGCACCGCCGCAAAGACGTAGAAGAGGATCGTGATCAGCACTTCGGTTCCGCCCTGTCTGGCACGCCGCCCGCGCGGTCGTGGTCTCCCCTCAAGCCCCGGTTCGCATCAGCGGTACGGCGCGTCCGCGGCCTTGTCGGCCGCGATCATCGTCTCGTAGCGCTCGCCGATGGCCAGCAGCTTGTCCTTGGTCATGATGTTCTCGCCGCGGCTCTCCATGTGGTATTCGTAGATGCGCGTCTCCACGATGGCGTCGACCGGGCAGGCCTCCTCGCAGAAGCCGCAGTAAATGCATTTGAAGAGATCGATGTCGTAGCGCGTCGTGCGCCGCGTGCCATCGGCACCGAGACCCGATTCGATGGTGATCGCGAGCGCCGGACAGACGGCCTCGCAGAGCTTGCAGGCGATGCAGCGCTCCTGGCCGTTGGGATAGCGCCGCAGCGCGTGCAGTCCGCGGAAGCGCGGCGACATCGGGGCCCGGTCCTCCGGGTACTGCACCGTGATCTTCCGGTGGAACAGGTACTTCCCGGTGAGCGCCATGCCCTTGAGGAGTTCCCACAGGAAGAAGGTCTTGATGAAACTGCGCACGCCCTGCATCTGCTTGTCCTCGCCTCAGGCGGCCCAGGGTCCGACCTTGCAATACACCATCACGCCCTCCACCAGGATCCAGACCAGCGTGACGGGAATGAACACCTTCCAGCCCAGACGCATGATCTGGTCGTAGCGGTAGCGCGGGAACGTCGCGCGCAGCCAGAGGTACACGAACAGGAAGAACGCGGTCTTCGCCGCCAGCCAGTGGAAGCCGGGCGCGGCGAGCAGTGAGCCCTCGGCCAGGTAGCCGTCGAAGGGCGACAGCCAGCCACCCAGGAAGAACACGGAAGTCAGCGTCGAGATCAGGATCATGTTCGCGTACTCGGGCAGCGCGAACAGGGTCGCGAAGCCCGCGCCCGAGTAGTCGACGTGGAAACCCGCGACGATCTCCGATTCGCCCTCGACGACGTCGAAGGGCGCGCGGTTGGTCTCGGCGACGCCGGAAATGAAGTAGACGACGAACAGCGGCAGCAGCCAGAACCAGTTCCATGCGAGGAACCCGCCCTGCTGCGCGCGCACGATGTCACCGAGGTTCAGGCTGCCGCCCGCCATCAGCACACCGACCAGCGCGAATCCCATGGCGATCTCGTAGGCGACGATCTGCGCCGCTGATCGCATGGCGCCGAGGAAGGCGTACTTCGAGTTCGCCGACCAGCCCGCGAGGATCACGCCGTAGACACCCATCGACGTCATCGCCAGGATGTACAGCAGCCCGGCGTCGATGTCCGCCATCACGAACCCCGGCGCGAACGGGACCACGGCCCAGGTCGCGAAGGCCGGAATGACCGACACGAGCGGCGCGATCGCGAACAGCACCTTGTCGGCGTTCGCCGGGATGATGAGTTCCTTCATCAGGAGCTTGAAGACGTCCGCGAAGGGCTGCAGCAGCCCCCAGGGCCCGACCCGGTTCGGCCCGATGCGCAGCTGCATGTAGCCGATGACCTTGCGCTCGAAGTAGGTCAGGTAGGCGACGCAGAGGATCACCGCGACGATCACGACCACCGTCAGCACGCCGGTGATCAGCAGGTTCTGGAACTGTGGCGGAACCGCGTTCCAGAGCTCGAGGAGCGACTGCAGCATGGCTCAGCCCTCCCCCGCGCCTGTGCGGCCGTCACGCGTGGCGGCGAGCGCCCGCGACCGGCGCGTCAGCGCATCGATGGCATAGAGCGGCACGTGAACGGTGCCACCCGTCCGGCTCGCCGTAACCGCGCGCGTGCCGGCGTAGCGGTTATCGGCCGCCACCTCGCCCACGCGCGCGCGGAGTTCGTCGCGCACCTGCTCGGCCGATTCGTATTCAAAGCCATCGAGCGCCAGCAGGTTGCCGAGCACACGCAGGATCTTCCAGGCCGGGCGCGCCTCGCCGACGGGTTTCGCGCAGCCGTTGAAGCTCTGCCAGCGCCCTTCGCCGTTCACATAGGTGCCCGCCGTCTCGGCAAACGTTCCGGCCGGCAACAGCACGTGCGCGGTACGCCGCAGCTCCGGCGAATCGAAGGGAGTGATCGCGACGACGAGCTCCGCCGCGTCGAGCGCGGCGCCGAGACGCTCGCCAAGGGTGTCGGCACCGGGGTCGATGCCGCCCGCCAGCAGCCAGGCGCGCGGCGGCGCCGCCAGCATCTGCGCGAGATCCTGTCCGGGCCGCGCCAGCGGCTCGCCGCCGGGCCCCCGATGCGGCAGGGCACCCGCGAGGGCGGCACCGGCAGCGTTTGCGCCCTCGGTCAGGTAACCGAGCGTCGCACCGGTCAGCGCCGCGAGCGCAGCCGCCGCGGCGCGCACATCCGCCCAGGCTTCATGCCGCAGCGCGAGCGCGCCCAGCAGCACGACGCGCCGCCCATCCGCCACCAGCGACTCCACGATGCGCCGGTGCGCATCGCGCACCTCGCACCCGGCCGCCAGCGCGGCAACCGGCGCCGGCAGCGAAGCAGCCGTGCGTTGTGCCGCGGCCGACAGCAGCGCGCCCAGCTCGGCGAGCCAGTCACCGGCGGGCGACTCGAGATAATCCGCGACCGGAAACAGGTACGGATACCTCACGGGATTCAGGAAGCTGACCCTTGCACCCCGGCGTGCCGCCTTGCGCACGCGGTGCGCCAGCATCGGCGCCTCGTGCCGCAGATGGCTGCCCACGACCAGGGCCGCGTCCAGCGTCTCGAAATCCGCGATCGCGAGACCCAGCCCCGGATAAAGCGGATCGTGCTGCTGGTCGCGGAAGTCGCGCTGCCGCAGGCGCGTGTCGACATTCGCGGAGCCCAGGCCGCGCGCGACGCGCGCGAGCAGATACAGCTCCTCGGTCGTAGCCGAAGGCGAACCCAGCACGGCCATCGCGCCCGCTCCCTGACGCGCGACCACGTCCCTGAGACCCTGCGCCGCGGCGGCGAGCGCAGTCTCCCAGTCCACGCTGCGCCACTCGCCATCGACGCGCATGGCGGGCGCCGTAAGCCGATCCTCGCTGTAGACGGCCTCGCAGGAGAACCGGTCGCGGTCGGCGATCCAGGTCTCGTTGATGTCCTCATTGACGCGCGGCACGATGCGCATCAGCCGCCCGCGCAGCACGTGTCCCCACAGGTTGCTGCCCACCGCGTCGTGCGGCGAAACGAGCGCGTGCTCGGTCATCTCCCAGGAACGCGCCCCGAACCGGAAGGGTTTGGAGTTCAGCGCACCGACCGGGCACAGGTCGATGATTTTGCCCGACAGCTCGTGATCGACAGTCTTCTCGATGAAGGTGCCGATCTCGGTGTTCTCGCCGCGACCCATCGTGCCCAGCTCCTGCACGCCGGCGATCTCGGCCGTGAAGCGCACGCAGCGCGTGCAGTGGATGCAGCGCGTCATGTCCGTGGAGATCAGCGGACCCAGGCTCCGGTCCCTGACCACGCGCTTGCGCTCGGCGAAGCGCGACACGTCGCGGCCGAATCCCTGCGCCAGATCCTGCAGCTCGCACTCGCCACCCTGGTCGCAGATCGGGCAGTCGAGCGGATGGTTGATGAGCAGGAACTCCATCGTCGCCTTCTGCGCGGCAATGGCCCGCGGCGAGCGCGTGAAGACCTTCATGCCCTCCGTCACCGGCGTGGCACAGGCCGGCATCGGCTTCGGCGCCTTCTCGATCTCCACGAGGCACATGCGGCAGTTGGCCGCGATCGACAGCTTCTCGTGGTAGCAGAACCGCGGCACGTAGATGTCGGCGCTGTCGGTCGCCTGGATCAGCATCTGACCCTTGCGAGCCCTGACGGGGACGCCGTTCACCTCGATGTTGACCCAATCCTGACTCATGCCGGACCCGTTTCCTTCGTGTCGTACTGCCGACGGCTCAGGCCGCGTCGCGCGCCCGATCGCCGACGATGCTGCGGCCACCGTTCGCGACCATGTATTCGAATTCGTGACGGAAATGCCGCAGGAAACTCTGCACCGGCCACGCCGCGGCATCACCGAGCGCGCAGATCGTGTGGCCTTCGATCTGGTTCGCGACCTGCACCAGCAGGTCGAGATCCTCCACCCGGCCCTGGCCCTTGAGGATGCGCACCAGCATGCGGTTCATCCAGCCCGTACCCTCGCGGCAGGGCGTGCACTGCCCGCAGGACTCGGCGCGATAGAACCGCGACAGGCGTTCCAGCACGCGCACCATGCAGGTCGTCTCGTCCATCACGATGACGGCGGCCGAACCCAGCGACGAGCCGGCCTTGCGCAGCGAATCGAAGTCCATGGTCGCGCCCATGATGGCCTCGGCCGGCAGCACCGGGACCGACGAACCGCCCGGGATCACGGCCTTCAGCCTGCGCCCGCCGCGCATGCCGCCCGCGATCTCGAGCAGATCCTTGAACGGGATACCGAGCGGCAGCTCGTAGTTGCCGGGGCGGTTCACGTGGCCCGACACCGAGAAGATGGCCGTGCCGCCCGAATTGGTGGTGCCGAGTTCCAGGAACCAGCGCGCGCCCTTGCGCAGGATCGACGGCACGCTGGCGAAGCTCTGGGCGTTGTTGATCGTGGTCGGGCGGCCATACAGGCCGAAAGTCGCCGGGAACGGCGGCTTGAAGCGCGGCCGCCCCTGCTTGCCTTCGATGGACTCGAGCAGCGCGGTCTCCTCGCCGCAGATGTAGGCGCCGGCGCCCACCACGGCGTGGAGATCGAAATCGACGCCCGAGCCCAGGATGTTCCGGCCCAGCAGACCGGCGGCGTAGGCCTCGCGGACCGCCTCCTCGAAGCGCGGCACCGGTTCGGCGAGGAACTCGCCGCGGATGTAGTTGTAGCCGACCGTCGCGCCCATCGCGTAGCCGCCGATCGCCATGCCCTCGATGATCGAATGCGGGTTGTAACGCAGGATGTCGCGGTCGTGGCAGGTACCGGGCTCACTCTCGTCGGAGTTGCAGACCACATAGCGCTGCCCCGGCGGACTCGTCAGCATGAAGCTCCACTTCACGCCGGTCGGGAAGCCCGCACCACCACGGCCGCGCAGGCCCGAGGCCTTGACCTCCTCGATGACGGCGGCGGGCGCCGGCTTCTCGCGCAGGATCTTCTCCCAGGCCTCGTAACCGCCGCAGCGGCGGTAAGACTCCAGCGTCCAGCTGCGCTCGTACTGCAGCGGCTCGAACACGACCTGGTTCATCGGGTAGGTCACGAGATCACTCCAGGGCGTCGAGAATCTTCACCGCCTGCTCGGGCGTGAGGTTCTCGTGGTACACGTGGTCGACCATCATCATCGGCGCGTTGTTGCACGCGGCCAGGCACTCCTCCTCGCGCTTGAGGTAGATGCGACCGTCCGGCGTGCTCTCGCCGGTCTTGATGCCGAGGCGCTTCTCCACCGCCGCGACGATCTCGTCGGCGCCGCAGAGCATGCAGCTGATGTTGGTGCAGATCGAGACGTGGATACGGCCGACCGGCCTGGTCTCGAACATCGAGTAGAAGCTCGCCACTTCGTAGACCTGCACCGGCGGCAGCTGCAGGTACTCGGCGATCGCGTCCATGATCTCGGTGGTCAGAAAGCCGTTGTTCTCGTGCTGCGCGGTACGCAGCGCCGCGAGCACCGCCGAGCGCTGCCGGCCAGGCGGGAAGCGCGCCACCCAGTGGTCGATCTCCTCGCGCAGATGCGCCGAGAGTCTGCCGTTGCCCTCTGCGGTACTCACCGGTCGATCTCCCCGAAGACGATGTCCGATGTGCCGATCACGGCGACCACGTCCGCGAGCATGTGGCCGCGCACCATCTCGTCCAGCGCCGACAGGTGCACGAAGCCCGGTGGGCGGCACTTGAGGCGGTAGGGCTTGTTGGCACCGTCCGAAACCAGATAGACGCCGAACTCGCCCTTCGGCGCCTCGACCGCCGCGTAGGTCTCACCCTCCGGGACGCAGTAGCCCTCGGTCATGAGCTTGAAGTGGTGAATCAGCGATTCCATGTCGCCCTTCATCGCGGCACGCTTCGGCGGCGCGATCTTGTGGTCCTCGACCATCACCGGGCCCGGATTGGCGCGCAGCCAGTCGATGCACTGGCGGATGATGCGGTTCGACTGCCGGAACTCCTCGATGCGCACCAGGTAGCGGTCGTAGCAGTCACCACCCGCACCGACCGGGACGTCGAAATCCACGCGGTCGTAGACCTCATAGGGCTGTTTCTTGCGCAGGTCCCAGGCGATTCCCGAACCGCGCAGCATCGGACCCGTGAATCCGAGCGCCAGCGCGCGTTCGGGTGGCACCACGCCGATGCCGACGGTGCGCTGCTTCCAGATGCGGTTGTCGGTCAGCAGCGTCTCGTAGTCGTCGACGCACTTCGGGAACCGCTCCGTGAAATCCTGGATGAAGTCGAGCAGCGAGCCGGAGCGCCGCTCGTTGAGCTTCGCGATCTCGCGGTCGCTGCGCCAGCGCGAGGGCTGGTACTTCGGCATCGTGTCCGGCAGGTCGCGGTACACGCCACCGGGCCGGTAATAGGTCGCATGCATGCGCGTGCCCGAGACCGCCTCATAGCAGTCCATGAGGTCCTCGCGCTCGCGGAACGCGTACAGGAACACGGTCATCGCGCCGATGTCGATGCTGTGCGAACCGAGCCACAACAGGTGATTCAGGATGCGTGTGATCTCGTCGAACATCACGCGGATGTACTGCGCGCGCAACGGCACCTGCACGCCGAGCAGGTTCTCGATCGCGTTCACGTACGCGTGCTCGTTGCACATCATCGACATGTAGTCGAGCCGGTCCATGTAGCCGATGGACTGGTTGAAGGCCTTCGATTCGGCGAGCTTCTCCGTACCCCGGTGCAGCAGACCGACGTGCGGATCCGCCTTCTGCACCACTTCGCCGTCCATCTCCAGCACGAGGCGCAGCACGCCGTGCGCCGCCGGGTGCTGCGGTCCGAAGTTCAACGTGTAATTGCGGATCTCAGCCATCGCGACGCGGCTCCTTGAGCGCCGGCTCGTAACGGTGGTCCCGGCGGATCACCTTCGGCACGACCACGCGCGGTTCGATCGTCACGGGCTCGTACACGACCCGACCCTCGGCGGGGTCGTAGCGCACCTCGACGTGACCCGACAGCGGGAAGTCCTTGCGGAAGGGATGGCCGACGAAACCGTAGTCGGTCAGGATCCGGCGCAGGTCCGGGTGGCCCCTGAACAGGATGCCGAACAGGTCGAAGGCCTCGCGCTCGAACCAGTTCGCGGCGGGCCACACCGCGACGACCGAGTCGACCATCGGCGGCTCGGAGCCCGGACACCAGACACGCAGCCGGACGCGCGCGTTGCGCGAGACGGACAGCAGGTGGTAGACGACCGCGAACCGCGCCGGGAGACCGGCCGGCACCGTGGCCTGGCCATTGCGGTCCACGCCGCGACCGAAGCCCGAGGAGCTGGCCGAGGTGGTGCGCCATTCGTCACGACCGTAATGCAGGTAATCCACACCGCAGATGTCGATCAGCTGTTCGAACTGCAGGTCGTCGGCATCGCGCAGCGTGCGGGCCACCTCGAGCAGGTCGCCGGCCGCGACCTCGAATGTGACTTCGCCGGTGACCCCGGCGAGCCGGCGCACGCGGGAACCGAGGTGCGACTCGATGGTCGCCGCAAGCTTTTCTGTCCTGCTCATACCGGTCCTTCAGCGCGCAATCGTGCTGGTGCGGCGGATCTTCTTCTGCAGCTGCAGGATGCCGTACAGCAGGGCTTCAGCGGTCGGCGGGCATCCGGGAACGTAGACGTCGACGGGCACGATGCGGTCGCAGCCGCGGACCACAGCGTAGGAATAGTGGTAGTAGCCCCCGCCATTGGCGCAGGAGCCCATCGAGATGACCCATCGTGGTTCCGACATCTGGTCGTAGATCTTGCGCAGCGCCGGCGCCATCTTGTTGACCAGCGTGCCGGCCACGATCATCACATCGGACTGGCGCGGGCTCGGCCGGAAGACGACGCCGAAACGGTCGAAGTCGTAGCGCGCTGCGCCGGCATGCATCATCTCGACGGCGCAGCAGGCGAGCCCGAAGGTCACGGGCCACAGGGAGCCGGTACGCGCCCAGTTCATGACGGCGTCGACGGACGTCGTCACCCAGCCGCGACCCTCGGTCGCGACCTGTTCACCGCTCACTCCCATTCGAGCGCTCCCTTTTTCCACTCGTAGACGAAGCCGACGACCAGCACCAGCAGGAAGACGCCCATCGACAGCAGCCCGAAGGTGCCGATGCTCTCCAGCGACACGGCCCACGGAAACAGGAACGCGATCTCGAGGTCGAAGATGATGAACAGGATGGCGACGAGGTAGTAGCGCACGTCGAACTTCATGCGCGCGTCC
>CAYWMY010000093.1:0-2586 GCA_964459405.1 uncultured Steroidobacteraceae bacterium
GAGCCAGTCCGGTCGCAATCGTGAAGTATTCAAGGAGCAGGCCGCGCGCCAGTGCGGGCCCGGAGGGCCGATACGCTGTGAAGCCTACAGATACCACGGACCCGGATTATTTCCACCGGGTGGTCGACTGTCAGTGGGCCTGCCCGGCCCACACGGACGTGCCTGAGTACATCAGGCTCATAGCCCAGGGGCGCTACACCGACGCCTACATGGTGAACCGGGAATCGAACGTGTTTCCCGGCATCCTCGGCCGCGTCTGCGACCGTCCCTGCGAGCCGGCCTGCCGGCGCGGTCGCGTCGAGGAGAAGCCGGTCGCGATCTGTCGACTGAAGCGCGTCGCGGCGGACCTGGCTGGCGAGATCGCGGATCGACTGCCGCCGGTTCCGCAGAAGAAGAACGGCAAGCGCATCGCCTGCATCGGCGCCGGCGCCGTGTCGCTGACCGTGGCGAATGACCTGATGCCGCTCGGCTACGAGGTCACGATCTTCGAGCAGTTCGCCGTGGCGGGTGGCCTGATGCGCACCAACATCCCGTCGTTCCGTCTGCCCGAGACGGTGCTGAACCAGGAGATCGCGACGATCATTGACATGGGCGTGGACCTGCGGCTGAACACCCCGGTCCGCAGCATGAAGGCGCTGCTGGATTCCCGCGAGTTCGACGCGGTATTCGTGGGCAGCGGCGCGCCGAAAGGCAAGGAGCTGCGTCTGCCGGGCCGCGACGAATCCGACCGCATCCACATCGGTATCACCTGGCTGGAATCGGTGGCTTTCGGCCACGTGACTTCGATCGGCGAGCGCGTACTCATCATCGGCGTCGGCAATACCGCGATGGACTGCTGCCGCACCTCGCTGCGCCTCGGTGCTCGCAGCGTCAAGGTCATGGCGCGCAAGCCGCGCGGCTTCTTCAAGGCCTCGGACTGGGAACTCGAGGATGCCGAGGAGGAGCATGTCGAGATCATCGTCAACCGCTCGCCGAAGCATTTCATCGTCGAAGACGGCCGCCTGACCGGCATGCTGTTCGAGTGCATGGAATACGAAGTGGAGGGGGGGCGCATCAAGTCGGAGCGCGTGACCGGCGAAGAGATCGTGCCCTGCGACGACGTGATTCTGGCGATCGGTCAGGAGAACGCGTTCCCGTGGGTCGAGCGCGATCTCGGCATCGAGTTCGACAAGTGGCAGGTCCCGGTCGTTGACGAGGTCACGTTCGAGTCCACCCGCAAGGGCGTGTTCTTCGGTGGTGACGCGGCCTTCGGTCCCAAGAACATCATCTGGGCCGTGGAACACGGCCATCAGGCGGCAATTTCCATCCACCGCCACTGTCAGGGTCTGCCGGTCGCGGAACGGCCGCCGCGGGGCGTGACGCTGAACAGCCGCAAGATGGGGCTGCACGAGTGGTCGTACAAGAATGACTACGCACCGGCGGAGCGGCGCATGGTGCCGCACGTCAGCCTCAAGGAGCGCTTCCGGCAGCTCAACATCGAGGTCGAGCTCGGCTTCACGGCCGAGCAGTTCGAGATCGAGGTGCAGCGCTGCCTGAACTGCGACATCCAGACCGTCTTCCAGGCGCCGCTGTGCATCGAGTGCGATGCCTGCGTCGACATCTGCCCGACCGACTGTCTGACCATCACGCCGAACGGTGAGGAAGCGGATCTGGTTTCGCGCCTGAAGGCGCCGCGTCGCAATCCGGACGAGCCGCTGTTCGTCTCGGAACCGCTGAAGCAGACCGGGCGCGTGATGGTGAAGGACGAGGATCTCTGCGTGCACTGCGGGCTGTGCGCGGAACGGTGTCCCACGGCGGCGTGGGATATGCAGAAATCGTGGATCGAAGTGCCCAGGACCACTGACGAGGTTGTGAGATGCCAGAGCGAGCCCCGGCGCAAGAGCGCTTGAACGATTTTGTCGTCAAGATCGCGAACATCAATGGCACCGGTTCGGCCAGTGCCAATGCGCTGATCATGAAGTCCATCTTCAGGATGGGCGTGCCGGTGGTCGGCAAGAACTTCTTCCCCTCGAACATCCAGGGCATGCCGACCTGGTTCGAGATCCGTGTGACCGGCGAGGGCTGGATGGCGCGTTCGCCGCGCATCGACCTGATGGTCGCCATGAATCCGGAGACCTACGCCAAGGACGTGAACGAGGTGGTCCCCGGCGGCTACCTGCTGTACGACTCGACCTGGCCACGCAGTTCGCTGCTCAAGCGCGATGACATCACGGTATTCGGCGTGCCGCTGGCCGAGCTGTGCAACCAGAACTTCCCGACCGCGCGCGCACGTACGCTGATGAAGAACATCATGTACGCGGGCGTGGTCGCTGCGCTGCTCGACATCGACCTCGCGGTCATCCGTGAGCTGCTGGGCGAGACGTATGCGAAGCGGCCGGCGCTGGTCGACTCGAACATGCAGGCCATCGAGCTCGGCTACCAGTACGCCCGCGAACACTTCAGCTGCCCCCTCGGGTTGCGTGTCGAACGCATGAACGCCACGGCCGGGCACGTGCTGATCGACGGCAATACGGCGGCCGGCCTGGGCTGCGTCTATGCAGGCGCCACGGACGGCGCTTGGTATGCGAGCACGCCGTCGACCTCTGC
>CAYWMY010000093.1:2596-9563 GCA_964459405.1 uncultured Steroidobacteraceae bacterium
GACCTCGCTGATGGATTCCTTCAAGTCCTTCTGCGCGAAGCACCGGGTCGATCCCGAGACTGGTGCCAACAACTATGCGATCCTGCAGGCGGAGGACGAGCTCGCGGCCGTGGGCATGGTGGTGGGGGCCTCATGGGCCGGGGCTCGCGCGTTCACGCCGACCAGCGGGCCGGGCATCTCGCTGATGAGCGAGTTCATCGGGCTCGCCTACTACGCCGAGGTGCCGACGGTGCTGTTCGACGTGCAGCGCTGCGGCCCGTCGACGGGCATGCCGACGCGTACCCAGCAGTGCGACATCCTGCTGTGCGCCTACGCCTCGCACGGCGACACGCGGCACGTACTGCTGTTACCGGCCAATCCGGTGGAGTGCTTCGAGTTCGCGGTCCGGGCGTTCGATCTCGCCGAGCGACTGCAGTCGCCGGTGTTCGTGCTGCTCGACCTCGACATGGGCATGAACGACTGGATGGTTCCCGAGTTCCAGTGGGATGACGCCTACCGGCCGGACCGCGGCAAGGTCATGTCGGCGGACGATCTGGCGAAGATCGAGAAGTTCCACCGCTACTTCGACAAGGATGGCGACGGCATTCCGTACCGCAGCCTGCCGGGCGTGAGCTCCAAGGGCGCATTCTTCACCCGCGGCTCGGGCCACAACCAGTACGGCGGCTACACCGAGGACGCGAAGGAATACCAGATCGTCGTCGACCGACTGGTGCGCAAGTTCAACACCGCCAAGAAACTGGTGCCGCCGCCCGTGATCGAGGGCAGCGGCCGCCACGACATGGCGATCGTCAGTGTGGGCTCCTGCGACGGTGCCGTGCGCGAGGCCCTGGCCGCGCTCGCCCGGCAGGGTGTGCACCTCGATTATCTGCGCGTGCGCGCATTCCCGTTCGGTGACGAGGTCGAGGCGTTTCTCGCGTCCCACCAGACGATCTTCGTCGTCGAGCAGAACCGCGACGCACAGCTGCGCAGCCTGCTGACGCTCGAAACTGCGGTCAGCAAATCGAAGCTGCACTCGATCCTGCACTACAACGGCCTGCCCATCGATGCGGGCTGCATCGTGGAAGGCGTCCAGAAGACCCTGGCGAAGGGAGCTGCCGCATGAGCTTCATCACCAAGCCGAAAGTCGCCCACCCGGATCTGCCGCGCAACGATCTGGGGCTCACCTACCGCGCCTACGAGGGCGGCATGTCCACCCTGTGCGCGGGCTGCGGGCACGACTCCGTCACCGCGGCGCTGGTACAGGCGTGCTTCGAGCTGTCGCTGCCGCCGCAGAGCGTCGTGAAGCTGTCCGGCATCGGATGCTCGTCGAAGTCGACCGCCTACTTCATCAGTGGCGCGCACGGCTTCAACTCCGTGCACGGCCGCATGCCAGCCATCGCTTCGGGCGCGGGTGCCGCGAACCGCGCGCTCAACATCGTCGGCGTGTCGGGCGACGGCGATTCGCTGTCGATCGGCCTCGGACAGCTGGGGCACGTGATCCGCCGCAACCTCAACATGCTGTACATGCTCGAGAACAACGGCGTGTACGGCCTCACCAAGGGGCAGTTCTCGGCCTCGGCCGACGTGGGTTCGAAGTCGAAGAAGGGCGAGGCCAACGAATTCGGCCCCATCGACCCCGTACTGCTGGCGCTGTCGCTCGGTGCCGGATTCGTGGCGCGCAGCTTCTCCGGTGACAAGGCGCAGCTGGTGCCGCTGATCAAGGCGGGGCTCGCTCACCCGGGCTTCGCGATCATCGACGTGCTGTCGCCCTGCGTGACGTTCAACGACCACGAGGGGTCGACGAAGAGCTACGCCTATGCACGCGACCACCTGTACGCTGCGACGGCGGCCGATTACGTGCCACCGCACAAGCCGATCACGGTGTCCTACGCCGAGGGCGAGACGCTGGAAGTCGATATGCACGAAGGCGGGCGCATCCTGCTGCGCAAGCTCGACCGCGACTACGACCCGACCGACCGCGCGCGCGCATTCAGCTTTGTGCAGCAGCACTCGCGGCGCGGAGAGTACGTGACGGGCCTGATCTACTGTGATGCGTCGGGTCGCGACATGCACGCGCTGTCCGGAACCGTGCAGGAGCCGCTCGTCAATCTGCCGTACGAGAAGCTGACGCCGGGGGCGGCCAGACTCAAACAGATCCTGGCGCGCTATCGCTGAGCGCGCCGTGCCGGCGGGCGGCTCGCTGCAGGCCGTCACCGGCATCCTGGCGTTCATCGCGCTCGGAGTGCTGCTGAGCGCCGCGCGGCGGCGCATCAGCTGGCGGCTCGTCGCGACGGCGGTCGCGCTGCAGTTCGCGTTGTGCGCGGTCCTGCTGCGCGTGCCCGCGGTCGTGACAGCGCTCGCGGCGGTCGGCCGGGGCGTCGACGCCATCACGGCGGCCAGCCGTGAAGGCACGACCTTCCTGTTCGGGTTCCTGGGCGGCGGCGCGGCGCCATTCACGGTGACCGACCCGGGCGCGCTGGTCACTTTCGCCTTCCAGCTGCTGCCCATCGTGATCGTGATGTCGGCGCTGTCGGCGCTGCTCTGGCACTGGCGCGTGCTGCCGGTCGTCGTGCGGGCGCTGGCGCTGCTGTTCGAGCGCACACTGGGCACACGCGGTCCGGCGGCGTTCGCGGCGACGGCGGAGATCTTCGCCGGACCCGTCGAGTCGCCGCTTCTCGTGCGGCCGTATCTCGCCGCGATGACGCGTTACGAGCTGCTCGTGCTCATGACCGCGGGCCTGGCCACGATCGCGGGCTCGGTGATGGCGCTCTACGCCGCGATGCTCGGGCCGTTCTTCGACGACGCGCTCGGCCACCTGCTGACGAAGTCGGTCATGTCGGTGCCGGCGTCGATCCTGTTCGCGCACCTGTTGCTGCCGGAGGACCCGCGGGATCACGACGTCGTGGAGCCGCCATCCCTGTACGCGGGATCCATGGATGCGCTCACACGCGGCACCCAGGACGGGCTCGGCATCTACCTCGGCGTGCTCGCGATGCTGCTGGTGCTCGTGAGCCTCGTCGCGCTGCTCAATGCCGCCATCGGCGAGCTGCCGGAACTGGGCGGTGCGCCGCTGTCGCTGCAGCGCGTGGCCGGCTGGATCTTCGCACCCGTCGCATGGTGCATGGGCGTGCCCTGGGAGCAGGCTCCGGCGGTCGGCTCCCTGCTCGGGGTCAAGACGGTACTCAACGAGTTCATCGCCTACGCGGAGTTCACGCGCCTGCCGGCGGAAGCCCTCGATCCGCACACGCGGCTCATCGCCATCTACGCCCTCTGTGGTTTCGCGAACTTCGGGAGCGTCGGCATCCAGCTGGGCGGCATCGGTGCGATGGTGCCGGGCCGGCGTACGGAGATCGCGGCACTCGCGATGCCGGCGCTGCTCGCCGCGACGCTGGCTTCCTGCATGACCGCGGCGATCGCGGGCCTCGTGACGCGGCTGGGGTAGGCTCGGCGCCGCGGCGGCGAACGTCGGAGCCCGCAGACCGGGCACCAGTGCCGACCGGTCCCCGGCGCCTGTACCGCCGCCCGCGGCTTCACTCGTGGCGCAGGGCCTCGATCGGGTCGAGCTGCGCCGCGCGGCGCGCGGGCATGAGTCCGAACAGCACACCAACGCCGGCTGAGAACAGGAACGCGATCAGGTTGATCTGTGCGCCGAACGCGTAGGGTACGTTCATGAAGCCTGAGAGCAGCCACGACGCGAGCGCGCCGAGCAGGATGCCGACCAGCCCTCCCAGCGTCGAGAGCACTACGGCTTCAATCAGGAACTGCAGCAGCACCTCGCGCGGCTGGGCGCCGATGGCGAGCCGGATGCCGATTTCGCGTGTCCGCTCAGTCACGGAGACCAGCATGATGTTCATGATGCCGATGCCGCCCACCAGCAGACTCACGCCCGCGACCGCGCCCAGCAGCATGGTCATCACGCGGGTCGTGGAACTCAGCGTCTCGGCGATCTGACGCGTGTCGACGACGATGAAATCGTCGTCCTCGTTGTGGGCCACACGGCGGCGTTCGCGCATGAGCCGTGTGATGTCCTGGATCACGGCGTCGATGTCGGCGCCGGTGCGCGCCGAGACCAGGATGTGGGCGACGTCCTGCGTGGTCTGCCGGCCGGCGAGGCGCCGCTGCACCGTGGACAGCGGCATGACCACCAGGTCGTCCTGGTCCTGACCCATGGCGCCCTGGCCCTTGGGTCGCAGCAGCCCGATGACCTCGCAGCTGAACCGGCTCACGCGGATGCGGGCGCCCAGCGGCTGCTCGCGCGCGAACAGCTTCTCGCGCACGGTGTTGCCGAGCACGCAGACGGTGCGTCCAGCGCGGTATTCGGCGTCGGTGAACGCGCGACCGGCCTCGATGCGCCAGTTCGCGACGTCGAAGTAGTCGGGCGTCGCGCCGGTCACCGACGCGGTCCAGTCGCGCTGCAGGTACACGAGCGAGGCACCGCGGTTCATGGTGGGGGCCACGGCGCGCACGCTGCGGATGGTTTCCCGGATGGCCTCTGCGTCGGAGATCCGGAACAGCGGCGCGCCACCGCCCGCCATGGGTCCCATGCCGCGGCCGGGACGCAGCGTGATCAGGTTGCTGCCGAGGCTCGCGACCTGTGCCTGCACGCTGCGCGTCGCACCGTCGCCGAGCGTGACCATGGTCACGACCGCAGCCACGCCGATCACGACGCCGAGCAGCGTCAGGAAGGCCCGCAGCAGGTTGCGCTGGATCTCGCTGAGCGCCAGCAGCAGCGCGTTGCCGATCATGCGGGCAGTACCCGTGTCGTCGTATCGCTCGCGATGAGGCCGTCGCGCACGGTCACGATGCGCCGGGCATAGTGGGCCATGTCGGCCTCGTGCGTCACCATCAGCACGGTCAGCCCGCGCGTGGTGTTGAGATCCGAGATCAGCTCCATGATCTCACGGCCGCGCGCGGTGTCGAGATTCCCCGTAGGCTCGTCGGCGAACAGCACCGTCGGTTCGGAGACGAAGGCGCGTGCGATCGCGACGCGCTGCTGCTGGCCGCCCGAGAGTTCCGCCGGCGTGTGGTCCTCCCACCCCGCGAGCCCGACCCGCGCGAGTGCGTCAGCCGCGCGCGCGCGACGCTGCACGCGCGGCAGGCCGCGGTACATGAGTGGCAGCTCGACGTTCTCGATGGCCGTGGTGCGCGCGAGCAGGTTGTAGCCCTGGAAGACGAAGCCGATGCGGTGACGGCGCAGGAGCGCGCGCTGCTCGCGGCTCAGCGTACCCACCTCCACGCCGTCGAAGCGATAGCTGCCCGACGTCGGCGTATCGAGGCAGCCCAGGATGTTCATCAGCGTCGACTTGCCCGAGCCGCTCGGCCCCATGACGGCGACGAATTCGCCCGCGTGGATGCGCAGATCGACGCCCGCGAGGGCCTGAAAAGCCGCCACGCCGGTCCCGTAGGTCCGGGTCACTCCGATCAGCTCGATCAACGGCACCGCCGTCGTGGTCTCGAGGCGCGCGACGCTCATGGGGTCGCGGCCGGCCCTTCGGTGATGACCTCGAGGCCTTCCTTGATGTCCGCTCCCGAGACCTCCGTGAACCTGCCGTCCGTGGCGCCGACGCGCACGGTGATCGGCTGGGGTGTGCCGGCCCTCAGGACCCACAGCTGGCGTGTGCCGTCATCGCCGTAGCTGTTGTTGCGCTGCGCGGTACGGCGTCGCGGCATCTGTGGCACGAGGGTGAAACTGCGCCGCTGGCCCTGGCCCTCGGCCTGCGCGGGCGCGAATCTCAGCGCCGCATTGGGCACCAGCCAGACGTCGTGGCGTTCGTCCACGCGCAGCTCCGCGGTGGCCGTCATGCCGGGGCGCAGCCGCAGGTCGTCGTTGACCACCCGCAGCTCGGTAGGGTAGGTCACGACGTTGTCGACGACGTTGGAGCCGTACTGCACCTGGGTCACCGTGGCCTCGAAACGCTGCCCCGGCCAGGCATCGACCGTGAAGGTGGCGCTCTGGCCGGTCGCCACCGGGCCGACGTCGGCTTCTGCCACATCGACCTTCAGCGTCATGCGCTTCAGGTCCTCGGCCAATGTGAACAGCACGGGCGCCTGGAACGACGCGGCCACGGTCTGCCCGGGCTCCACGGTGCGTTTCAGCACCACACCCTCCACGGGCGAGCGGATGGCGCCCTTGGAAAGGTCGTTCTCGTTGGCGCGCAGCGCCGCGGTGGCCTCGGCGACTGCGGCAGTCGCACTCTGCAGATCCGCCTGAGCGCGGGCTGCGGCGGCGCGCGCGGCATCGAGATCGCTCGCGGAAGGCAGGGTACCGCCGCTCTTTTCGTGCAGGTCGGAGAGCCGGCGCAGGTTGCGCTCCATCTCGTCGGCGGTCGCGCGCGCCTGGGCCACGCGCGCGCGCGCGGCCGCAAGGCTCGCGCGCGTGCGCTCGGTCTGTTCGGCCAGCTTGCGCGTATCGAGTTCCGCCAGCACCTGGCCGCGTGTCACGCGGTCGTTGAAGTCGACCAGCACCCGCGCAACGGTGCCCGACAGCTCGCTGCCGACGTCGACCTGATTCGTGGGCTCGAGCGTGCCCGTGGCCGTGACCGTCACCAGCAGCGAACCGCGCGTGACGGCCTGGGTCACGTACCCTGGCCTGCCGGCAGCTTCGCGGCCCGACCAGCGCCACAGCACCACCGCAGCCACCGCCAGCAGCACCACGCCCGCCACGACCCAGGGCAGACTGCGTCGTACCGCTCGCGGGTCGGACGAGTGCAGCAGCTTTGCCAGTTCAGAACCCGGCTTCGGCGCGTCATCAGGCATCGGTGTCCTCGATTCAACCCGCCATTGCGGCGGCCATTGGGTCTCTATGACCCCCGGCGAGGTGGAAGGTTGTCGTGGCCGGAGGTCCGGTGCAAGCAGGGCGGCTGTCAAGAACTGCAAATCGCTGTCGCGTCCGGCAGCGCCTGCCGTGGGCGGTACCCGCTCGAGCGCCTGCTGCGGTCGTCGGCGAGCGTGCCCCGGGTCGAGCGGAGCCGCGGGGCCTCGCCGGGAC
>CAYWMY010000094.1:0-3797 GCA_964459405.1 uncultured Steroidobacteraceae bacterium
CCAGGGTGGCGCACGGCGCGCGCCACCGGCGAGGGCCATGGGGACGGCAGGCTGCGCATCCTGCACAGTAATCTGCTCACACCCCTGTCCAATGAACCGGAACCGCCCCTACAATCCCACGGGACAGCAACCGGGCGGAACCGGTCGCGCCTGTCCGCAGCCGTTGCGCATCCGGCGGAGGCCGGATGCCCGCACCGTGCCGGTTCGCCCGGCGGCAGACCGGCCTGCGCCCACGTTGGATCGCGACGAACTGAGGGGGACATCGACATGTCACGCGACGAGGAGTTGCGGCAGCTGCTGCGGACCGAAACGCCCGCGAACCTGCTCGCCGAGGCGGTCCGGCTGCGCGATCGTGCGCATGGGAGGATCGTTTCCTACTCCCGCAAGGTGTTCGTACCGCTCACGCGGCTGTGTCGCGACCAGTGCCACTACTGCACCTTCGCGACCGCGCCCCGCAACCTGCCGCACGCCTACCTGACACCGGACGAGGTACTCGGGATCGCGCGCGCCGGCGAGCGCGCGGGCTGCCACGAGGTGCTGTTCACGCTGGGTGACAAGCCGGAGCTGCGCTACCGCGCGGCGCGCGAGCACCTGCAGGAACTCGGGCACGCGACCACGATTTCCTACCTTGCCGCGATGTGCGAACTCGTGAACCGCGAGACCTCGCTGCTCGTCCACGTCAACCCGGGCGTGACCACGGCCGCGGAACTGGCGCAGCTGCGCCGTGTCTCGGTCTCGCAGGGCATCATGCTCGAGACGACGGCCGGGCGCCTCGGCGTCAAGGGCCAGCCGCACTACGGCTCGCCCGACAAGGTGCCCGCAGTGCGGCTCGAGAACATCCGGCTCGCGGGCGAACTGGCGATCCCGTTCACGAGCGGCATCCTGATCGGCATCGGCGAAACCCGCGAGGAGCGGCTCGATGCCCTGTTCGCGCTGCGCGACCTGCACGAGCGCCACGGCCACCTGCAGGAAATCATCGTGCAGAACTTCCGCGGCAAGGCGGATACGCGCATGGCCGCCGCGCCGGAGCCCGATCTCGACGACCTCATGTGGACCATCGCCGCGGCCCGTCTGATCTTCGGGCCCGGCATGAACATCCAGGCGCCACCGAACCTGTCCCCCGAGGAGTATCCGCTGCTGCTCGCAGCCGGTATCAACGACTGGGGCGGCGTCTCGCCGGTCACGCCCGATCACGTCAATCCCGAGATGCCCTGGCCGCAGATCGAAGCGCTGCGCGCCCGCACGGCCGCGGGCGGCAGGACGCTGGTCGAGCGGCTGCCCGTCTATCCGGCTTATGCGACCCAGGGTGAGCGCTGGCTCGATGCGGGCCAGCGCACGCGTGTGCTGCGCGCCATGGACGCGACTGGCTATGCGCGTACCGACGGCTGGTCGCCCGGCGCCACGGGTCCGATTCCCGTCGCTGCACGCATCCCGACGCCTGCGCGCCCCCCCTCGGACGCTGTCGCGCGCAGTCTCGAACGCGCCTGTGCCGGCGAGGAACTCGACGAAGCCGGGATCGTGCGCCTGTTCGCGGCACGCGATGAGGAATATGCGGCGATCTGCACGGCGGCCGATGAACTCCGGCGCCGCACGGTCGGCGACGTCGTGCGTTATGTCGTGAACCGCAACATCAACTACACGAACGTCTGCTCGTATCGCTGCAGCTTCTGCGCCTTCTCCAAGTCCACGAAGTCGAATTCGCTTCGCGGACCCGCCTACGATCTCGCCTTCGACGAGATCCAGCGGCGCACGCAGGAGGCCTGGGACCGCGGTGCGACCGAAGTCTGCATGCAGGGCGGCATTCATCCCGACTACACCGGCCACACCTATCTGGCGCTGCTCGGTACCGTCAAGGACGCCGTGCCCGGGATGCACGTGCACGCGTTCTCGCCGCTCGAGGTCACGCATGGCGCCACGACGCTCGGTGTGCCGCTCGAAGAGTTCCTGCAGCGCCTCAGCGACGCGGGTCTCGGCAGCCTGCCTGGCACGGCGGCCGAGATCCTCGACGACGAGATGCGCGCCGTGCTCTGTCCCGACAAGCTCAGCACCGCCGAATGGCTGAACGTGGTCGAGACCGCGCATCGCGTGGGCCTGCGTACGACCGCAACCATCATGTTCGGTCACATCGAATCGCCACTGCACTGGGCGCGGCACCTGCTCGCGATCCGCAGGCTGCAGGCCAGGACCGGCGGCTTCACGGAGTTCGTGCCGCTGCCGTTCGTGCACATGGAGGCGCCGCTCTACTTCAAGGGCCTCGCGCGCAAGGGACCCACGTTCCGCGAGACCGTGCTCATGCACGCCATCGCGCGCCTCGCGCTGCACCCCGTGCTGCCGAACATCCAGGTGTCCTGGGTCAAGCTCGGTGAAGAAGGTGTGCGCGCCTGCCTGCGCGCCGGTGCGAACGACCTGGGTGGCACGCTGATGAACGAAAGCATCTCGCGCGCGGCCGGAACCCAGAACGGCCAGGAATGGAGTCCGGCGCAGATGGACCGCCTGATCCTGTCGCTCGGTCGCACGCCGGAACAGCGCACGACGCTCTACGGACCGGTCGGGGCGCAGCGCCGTGAACTCTCCTACGCCGCCTCGCCGCTCGGCTCCGTCGTGCTGACGCCCGCCGGCAAGCGGGCCCATTCCGGTTCGGCCGCGGCGCTCGCCGCCGGCAGCGCGAGCGGATGAGCGTTGCCGCCACGTCCGCGCTCGAGGCACCCGAGACGGCGCCCGGGACCCGCGCGGCCGAACTGCGCCTCGTCGCACTGCCCGGCCTGCCGATGGTCCGCGAGGGCGACGACCTCGTCGAGCTGATCCTCGACGCCGTCGACCGCAGCGGTGAACGGCTGTGCGACGGCGACGTGCTGGTGATCGCGCAGAAGATCGTCTCCAAGGCCGA
The DNA here is from genome assembly GCA_964459405.1 of uncultured Steroidobacteraceae bacterium. Taxonomy (GTDB): domain Bacteria; phylum Pseudomonadota; class Gammaproteobacteria; order Steroidobacterales; family Steroidobacteraceae; genus CAYWMY01. The sequence goes on from CAYWMY010000094.1 coordinate 2,888, forward strand.
AGGGCGCACCGTGCGTATCGACAGCGTCGTGCCCTCGGCGCGTGCGATCGAGCTCGGCGCCGAGACGGGACGCGATCCGCGCATCGTCGAGCTGATCCTTGCGGAATCCGAGGAAGTACTGCGATCGAGCCACGACGTCATCGTCGTCGTGCACCGGCTCGGATTCGTGATGGCGAACGCCGGCATCGACCAGTCGAACGTGGTGCAGGGCGATGGCGCAGGCGTCGCGCTGCTGCTGCCGCGGGACCCGGACGCGACCTGCAGCGCGCTGCGCGAGGCGCTGCGCCGGCGGACCGGCGCCGACCTCGGTATCGTCATCAACGACAGTCACGGGCGCGCGTGGCGCATGGGTACCATCGGCGTTGCGCTCGGGACTGCGGGACTGCCGGGGCTGCTCGACCTGCGCGGCAAGCCGGACCTGTTCCAGCGCACCCTGCGCAGCACGGAGATCGGATACGCCGATGAGATCGCCTCCGCGGCTTCCCTGCTCATGGGTCAGGCGGACGAGGGACAGCCGGTGGTTCTCGTACGCGGCGTGCGACGTCCGCGGCGCGATGGCACGGCGCGCGAGCTGATCCGTCCGCGCAACCGGGACCTGTTCCGATGAAGGCGCCTGCCGCACTGCCGGATAGACCCGGGTCCGTCATCGACCTGGAGGCCCTGCGCCACGCCGCGCAGCTCATGGCGTCGCGCCGGTCGATCCGGCGGTACCGCGCCGAACCGGTGCCCGCCGCACTCGTCGACGAGCTGCTGGCCTGCGCCATCCATGCACCCTCGGCACACAACCGGCAGCCATGGCGGTTCGTCGTGATGCAGGACCGCGAGCCGAAGGCAAAGCTAGCCACCGCGATGGGCAACCGGCTGCGCGAGGACCGCCCGGTGGTCCGGGCGCTGGATAGTTCCTAATTGC
>CAYWMY010000094.1:3807-9498 GCA_964459405.1 uncultured Steroidobacteraceae bacterium
CCGCCTTCGGGATGGCGACGCGCAGGCCATCGTCGAGGCGGACGCCGCGCGGTCCTACGAGCGCATCACCGGCGCACCGGTGGCAATCGTCGTGTCGGTCACCATGGCGGACATGGACGTTTACCGCGACGCATCGAGAAATGACGCGGAGTACCTGATGGCGGTACAGAGCACCGCGATGGCCGTGCAGAATCTGCTGCTCGCAGCCGCCGCCGCGGGGCTCGGCGCCTGCTGGATGTGCGCGCCGCTGTTCTGCCCCGGGACCGTGAAGACGGCGCTCGATCTGCCTGCGGACTGGCATCCACAGGCGATCATCACGCTGGGCTACCCCGCCGCCCCGGGCAAGCCCTTTTCACGGCGGCCGCTCGGGGATGTCGTCCGTCGTGCGTGCAGCCAGCGGAGCTGAGACATGACACCCTGGCTGCTGGTGCCCGTGAAGTCGATCGCCACCGGCAAGAGCCGGCTCGCGCCCATCCTCGAGCACGGCCCCCGGCGACAACTCAATGAGCTGCTCCTGTATCGGGCCATCGAGACCGCGTCGGTCTATCCGGGACACGATCACACGGCATTCATCAGCGAGTGCGACGAAGTCATCGCCATGGTCGAGGCCTACGGCTTCCTTGCGATCCGGCAGACTGGCGGCGCGGGCCTCAACGCTGCGGCAACCCAGGGCCTCGCGGAGCTGCGTCGGCGTGGTTCACGCCCGGTGCTGCTGATGCCCTGTGACGAGCCCCTGGTGCGCCCGGCCGACCTGCAGCGCATCGCGGCGATCGGTGCCGAATGTCGCGGTGTCGTGATCTGCCCGGACAAGCACGGCACGGGCACCAATGCCCTGTACCTGCCACCCGATGCCCGCATCACGTTCCAGTTCGGCGAACACAGCCTCGCGCGACACTGCCATGAAGCGCGGCGCGCCGGCTTCCCGCCCCGGGTGCACTACAACGCGCGCATCGCATTCGACATCGACGCGCCGCAGGACTTCATGTCATGGACGGGCTCGGCGCCCGCGCTCGAGGCGGCGAGCATGCTGAACTACTGCCCGCAGTTCTAACAGCCTGTCGGAGTATCCCCCGCGTCGCGACGCCTGCTGCGGTGCGCGGGCCCGCAGCCCCACCCGCACGTCCCGTGCCGGTCGGACCTCACTCGTCCTCTTCCGTCTCGCCGCCCCCGGCGCGTTCCTCGGTCGCGGCACCGAAGCGATACCGGAACGAAAGCACGAACATCGTCACTTCGTAGTTCCAGGCATCGGCGCCGAGCGAAAGCAATGTCGGAACCGTCGCCGGCCCCACGAGATCCAGCTGCCAGTCGTCGCTCTTCAGGCGCTCGTAACGCACCGCCGCGCGGAGGGCCAGCGCCGGACTCCAGTGATACAGCGCAGCGACCTGCCCGCCATTCATGCGTGAGCGCAGTGCCGGCATCCGCGACGTACCGGTGGCGTCCAGGGTCTCGATGTTGCCCCGGGTGTTCGCGAAGAACCAGTCGAGATCGAGATCGACCTTGCCGGCGACGAGCGGCAGCCGCAGGCTCGCGCCGCCGGTGCGCAGCACGTCCTTGTTGAAGACTGTCCAGTCGGGCGACCCGAAGGACTGACTGCCACGTTGCCGGGCATTGATCTCGCTCCATCCGTAGAACGCGGAGAGCGTGGCCGTCTTGCCGATCGTCCAGGAAGCCTCGAAGTTGCTGGATACGTCGCGGCTCAACTGCAGACCGACCGGCGAGTTCACGTAGTCGTTGGTCGCGTAAGTGGCGCTGCCGGTCAGGCTCAATGCCTCGACGGGCATGATGCTCACCTGCGCCTCGCCGAACTCGCGCTCGCGATCCGCCATGTTGTACTTGCGCAGCAACGGGTTCTGCGGAGCGCCGATCCGTGCATCGGGAGCGAGCGGCGTCACGTAGGGATCCACGTCGCGATTCGCGGCACCGGCCTTCAGACTGAGGTCGAGCCACGCCGCCGGACGATAGCGGACGCGCCCCCAGCCCATGTCCTCCTTGGACTTGTCGACTTCCTGCAGCGTGCGCTCGATCTCGTCGTGGCGCCAGCCACCGGAAACGTGCAGGCGCTGGCCCGCGGGCAGGAAACGGAACAGATGTCGCAGGTCCCAGCCGCCGTTGACCCGGATCCGGAGATGCTTGAACCCGTACGGATTGTTCGTCTCGGGTCCCCCGGACAGCGTGTCGGTGACGACGTAGTCCCACACGCTGCGGGGCGTCTTGTTGTCGCGCTCGTCGTAGCTCACGTCGGCGCGCAGGCTCAACCCCTCGAAAACATCGGCGATGCCGCCGAGCCCGGTGGACAACGCCAGGCTGAGGTGCGTGGTCTCGACCTTGCCGTCGAGATCGGCCCTCGGCAGCGGCCCGGTGGCGATGCCCGCATTCGTCGTGAAGGGCACGAATGCCTCGTTCTGCTCGATGCGGCCCATTGCCGCAACAGCGGACAACGCCGTCCGCGTGCCGAGCCTCCAGTCGAAGCTCGCATCGAGCATGTGTGCCTCGTTGTCCGGGGCCAGCGCGATGCGGCCCTCGTCGGCACCCAGGTACGGGTTCCCGAACCGCAGGTCACGGGCGCGATCATTGAACAGCGAGCCCTCGTAGGCGAGGCGCGCGGAGAAACGCTCGCTGCCGTACTCGATGCCGAGCGCGATCCGGTCGGTCACGTAATCGACCGGCCGTGGCAGCTCGACGCTGCTGAACGCGAATGCGGCACCCTGTCGCCAGTTGCCGTCGCGCTCGTCGTGGCGGAAGTCGGCGAACACGGACCAGCGCCGGTCGATGACGAATTCGGCCGCTGCGGAAATGGACTCGCGATCCGTGCCGATGTCCCGTCTCCTCAGGCTCGTCCCGAGGTTCGCCATCTGTTGAGTCGCACCGGCCCGCACGAATCCGGCCGGAAGTGAAATCGTGTCGCGGCCCGATGACGCATAGGGCGTCGAGGTGGTGTCGAACAGCGTGTGTGGCAGCTTGCGATAGGCAGCCGACAGCTCCAGCCGCCCACTCTTGCCAGCCTCCACGGCCACCGAGCGGGCATCCAGGCCGAGGTCACGCGCCTCGACGTCCCAGAACCATCCGCTGGACTGGACGTTGCCCGCGCGCCCCTGCACCACCGCGAATGCGCCATCGTCATCGAGACCCGTGTAGTCGCCGAACTTCGCCGACGCATCGTCGACGCTGCCGCCGCCGAGTTCGATCTCCGCGCCGAGGTCGTCTTCCTGGAACGGACAGGTCCTGCACTTCCAGGCCGAGGTGTCGACGGCCGTGCCGGACTCCTGGGCCGACGCCACGGGACCCGCCGCAAGGCCCAGGGCACCGGCGACCGCAGCGGCCACCGCCGTCGCCCTACACCGTCTCATCCTGAATGCCTGCAGCATGACCTCCCCTCCTCACCGCATCAGCTTCGCGCCAGAGGGATGGTTGGAGCCGTGCACCTGCGAGTGGCAATTCAGGCAGCCCTGACCCAGCATCAGCACGCTGGGGTTGCCTCCCGGTAGACGGGCTGTACTGACTGGAATGTTCGGATGCCCCTGTTGTGAATGGCACTGCTGGCAGAGCAGCGGCGCGCGGCGCGACAGCAGGGCCGTGTGGCTGCTGCCATGCGGCTTGTGGCAGATCGTGCAGTCCTCCGCGACCGGAGCATGCTCCCACAGGAAGGGGCCGCGTTTTTCCGCGTGACACGAATAACAGGTGTCGTTCAGGGTGCGCTTGACCAGGCTGAAGTCCGCCGTCGTGCCATGCGGATCGTGGCAGCTGCTGCAGGCCATCTGCCCCTGGCGCAGCGGATGGCTGAACGGCAGATTGGACTGTGCCCGCTGCTGCTTGTGACACCCGAAGCAGACGTCTGACTGCGCGGCCTCCGTGAGCACCGCATCGCGCGCCGCGTGCATGCTGTGGCAGTTCGCGCAGGACAGACCCTCCCGCTCGTGGCTGCTGCCCTTCCAGCCATGCCGCATTCCGGCCTGGTGACAGCCGAGACACATCTCGTTCCGCTCGGACGAAGACGACTCCGAGTTGAAGCCGAAATGCGGAATCGGCGGACGTTCCTGCCCGCTCCTGATGCGCGCACCGTGCCGCCCGCCCGGACCGTGGCAGGACTCGCATTGCAGCTTGCCGTGACCGAACGGCGTGCGCGCATCCGAGCGCCGGCCGTGCCGCGTCTTGAACAGCACGAGCACTTCCGGATCGTCGTGGCACTTGATACAGCTGTCAGCCCCTTGCTGGCTGTACTGCTGTGTCGTGACCGCCGTGGTCGCCGGCGCTGGACTCTCCTCCGCTCCGACTGCCACGGCCGCCCAGGCGAACAGCCCGACCATGCTTCCAGCGACGACGCGGGTGACCCCTCTCATGGCTCGCAGCCGACTCAAGGATTCACGGGCGCCTGGAACTCGAAGGTATTCACCTTGTGCAGCAGCTTGACGTCCGCAACCCGGCCCGGCCCGTGACAGGTCTGGCAGGTCTCGAGCGGCCCGCTGGCCGTCGTGCCGTCCGGATGCTTGGTGAGCGTCTTGCTGCCGCCGTTCTGCAGCATGTGCGCCTCTGCCGACACACTCACGTGGCAGCCCGTGCACACGGCGACGTTGGGACTCCACGCCACGTCGTCGGCCAGACTCGCGCGGTCGGCGCCGGCGTCAACCGTTGTGGCCTGCACCGCGCTCGGATCCACCGGGTAATACGTCGCGGTCGTTGCATTCGCCGCAGGTGTCAGGTGGCATGCCTCGCAGTTGTTCAGCTTGCCCGGGAACTGCACGTGGTCGAACTGGATCGGCGCATTGCCGAAGCCGCAGATCGCGAGTCCGCTGTTCGCGCCGTTGTGCAGCGCGTGGATCATGTACTTGAAGTCCACGGACACGTCATCGGCACCCAGTGTATTGACACAGTCCGAGCCCGCAACGCGACGGTTGATGTCTGTGGCGGTCGGGTTGTGGCACATCACGCACAGCTGCACGTTGTCGGTGCGGCTGTCGCCGTGCATCCTGAGCTGATTGTGGCAGTCGTCGCACTTCTTGACGTCCACGACCACGCGGCGGGCCGCCACTGTGCCCGTCGCCGCCGCATAGTTCGTCGCGCTCGCCACCGGGATGCGTTCCTTGGTGCCGTCGTTGTTCACGTCGACCGCCAGGCGTCCCTGCAGGCCGAGCCCGAGCGTTCCGGTCACGTCGACCGGGAGCGGAGTCGCCGTCGTGACCGTGAAGGCTCCGTCCGCATCCGGGCCGGTCGCGTTGCCGGGGGTCAGCGTATTGATGCTGAACGGCTGACCGGGCGTGCCCGTCAGCGCGGTCGCGTTGCCGCTGTCCTTGTTCGTGTAGTTTTTGGTGTTCCACGCGACGTTGACCGTGAGGCTCGCACCCTGGAACGGTGCCGCCGTCAGGATGTTGTAGGGCGCATCGTTGTTGGTCGGGTCAGTGACCGAGAACCGCACCGTCGGGTTCTGCCCCGGCGCCGTGTTCGACGCGCTCAGGACGTTGAAGCGGTACTTCCTGCCCTCTTCCTTCTCGGGGATCAGGTGCACCACGGAGACGCGCAGATTGCCGTTGTCGATGGTGCTGTCCGGTCCGTGGCAGGTGACACACTGGTCATCCGTCGCGACGAGCTGGCTCGGGCCGTGATTCTCGCCCGTCTGGAAGTTCACGTTATCGTGGCAGGCGCCGCAGGCCGTCGAATACGGCACCGTGCGGAAGTTGCTCGCCTGCGGCGTATCCG
>CAYWMY010000095.1:0-9376 GCA_964459405.1 uncultured Steroidobacteraceae bacterium
GTGTCAGCAGCGATGAACCGTGCTGGCGCACGGCCGCGTCGAGCCCGCTGCCGACGCCGTACCACCCCGGCAACAGGTGCCTCGTCTGGGTCCATGCGAAGACCCAGGGAATGGCGCGCAGACCCGCGAGATCCCGCCGGTCCCGTCGATATGCCGGTCGCGCACCCACGTGCATGCGCTCGATGACGTCGATCGGCGTGACCTGGCGGAAGAACCGGTGCAGCCGCTCTGGATCCGTGAGCAGCGACGCATAGCGCTGCTCGCTCTGCTGCGCGACCGTGGTCATGAGATCGAGGAAACGCGGCTTCCCGGGGCCGTGGCGCATCGTGCCCGCCGTGGCCAGAACCACGGCATGCAGGGCGCGGCCGAAGTTGCGCAGCGCGATGATGGGCAGGCCGTAGTGGTTGTTGACCACGTCGCCCTGTTCCGTCACGCGCAGCTCGCGGCGGATCGCGCCCGGCGGCGTGCTGCGCACCAGCGCATCGACGCGTCCGCCGCCACGGCTCGTGGTACCGCCGCGGCCGTGAAAGATCACCAGCTGCGTATCGCTGCCCCTCGCGGCCTCGACCAGCGCGGCCTGGGCCTCGTACAGCGCGAACCTCGCGGCCGCGATGCCGCTGTTCTTGTTGCTGTCCGAATAGCCGATCAGGATCGTCTGCCGGCGGTCCCGCGAAGCGAGGTGCTGCCGGTACTGCGGCTCCTCGAACAGGCCACGCATGACGTCCGCGGCGCGGCGCAGCGTGGGCACTGTATCGAACAGCGGCACGACATCGATCGGCACCTGGCCCGTCTTCTTGTCCGTGACATCCGCCCAGCGCGCGAGCAGCAGCACCGACAGCAGGTCGTCGCGCTCGTCCGTGCCGCAGACGATGTAGTCGCCGACGGCGCGCCGGCCGTAGCGGTGCCGGCACTGGACCATGGCCTCGAAGACAGCGAGCGTGCGGCGGCCGATCGCACCGAGCGGCGCGACCGGACCCAGGTCGTGCACGAGCGCGTTCGCGAGCGTGGCCGCGCGCTCGGTGGCGGGACGCGCCGCCCAGTCCGCATCACCCAGGCCCTCGCCGATGACCTGCCGATGCACGTCGGCATGCTGGCGGATATCGAGCGTCGCGAGGTGAAAACCAAAGGTCCGGATCCGCCGCAGCAGACGCTCCACGGGAGCCAGGCCCGCATACACGCCCTTGTGGTCGCGCAGGCTGTCCGCGACCATCCTCACGTCGGCCTCGAACTGTTCGACGTGTTCGTACTGGCTCGGATTCCCGTCATAGGTCGTCCGGAGCCGCTCGGCGATCTGGCCGAGGAACAGGCGGTACGGCATGCGGTCGTGCCGTGCCGGCGCGATCGACTGCGTGCCTGGCAGCAGGCGGAGGTATTCCTCGATGCGCAACTCCAGCTGCCGCGAGACGCCGACGCGGCTCGCGCTCTGCGACAGGCGATCCGCCAGCGCCAGACACTCGTCGTAATAGGTCGAGACGATCACCCGCTGCTGCCGGTGCAGGGTCTCGCGGATCGCCTTGGCGTGAATCTCCGGATTGCCGTCCATGTCGCCGCCGACCCAGGTGCCGAAGCGCAGCATGATCGGCAATGGCAGCGATCCGGGCGGACTGCCATAGACATGCTCGAAGGAGAACTCGATTTCCTCGTAGAAGGCGGGAATGACGCGATAGATGACCTCGGTCAGGTAGAACAGCACGTGCTCGCGCTCGTCCGCGACCGTGAGACGCTCGCGCGGATGGTTCTCCGTCTGCCAGCCGGAGGTCAGCTCCATGCGCACGCGTTCCCACACCACACGCCGCTCATCGGGTGTCTGCGACGGGTCCAGGCGCTCGATCATCAGCGCCGCGATCTGCTGCTGCTTGCGCAGGATCGTGCGGCGGGTGACCTCGGTCGGGTGCGTCGTGAAGGTCGGGTAGAGGGTCAGACCGCGCAGCAGCTCGAGTGCCTGCTCGGCGGAATACCCATCGACCTTGAGGCGCATGAGTGCGTCGCCGATCCCGCCCGGCTGCGGCCGCTCGGAATCGTTGAGGTACTGCCGGCGGCGGCGCACGCGGTGCACCTTCTCGGCGAGATTGACCACCTGGAACCAGGTCGAGAACGCCCGCACCAGTTCCTGTGCGAGGGCGGGACTGCGTCCCGCGGTCCGGAACGCCAGTTCCGCCGCGCCGGACTCGTCGCCGCCGCGACGCCGGATCGCCGCCACGCGATCGTCTTCGACCAGAGTGAACAGCTCGTCGCCGCCCTGGTCGCGCAGCACCTCACCGACGAGTCCGCCGACGGCATGCACGTCGTCGCGCAGCGCCGTCTGGCTGGGCGGGAAGTGGATGTCCTGGCGGTCCATGGGGCTTCCGGGTTCAGCGGGCACCGGGCCCGGCGGACCCAGACCTCATCTCAATGGTGGTGGCCACCGACCCCGTGAACGTGGCCGTGGGCCAGCTCCTCGCGGGTGGCCTTGCGTACACTGGTGACCTCGACATCGAAGTGCAGCGTCTTGCCGGCCATCGGGTGGTTGCCATCGAGCGTCACGGTGTCGCGACCGACCTGGGTCACCGTCAGCACGCGGGCGCCCTGCGGTCCGCGGGCGGTCAGCTGCATGCCGGGCGTCGGCTCGACGTCGAGCTTCAACGCAGCCTTGGCCACGACCTGCACGAGGCTCGGGCTGCGGGCACCGTAGCCCTCCTCCGGGGTCACGACCACCGACAGCCTGTCACCGGCATGCTTGCCGGCCAGCGCCTTCTCCAGCCCGGGAACGAGGTTGCCGTGGCCGTGCAGGTACACGATCGGCGTGGATCCCTGCGACGCTTCCAGAACCTCGCCCGCATCGTTCTTCAGCGTGTAGTGGATCTCGACGACGCGATCGCGCTCGACTTGCATGGGGGGCATCCTGTGCGGGGAAAAAAACGGGCCGCCATGGTACGCCGGGAAGCCCGGGAAGCCCAAGCCCTGGCACGGCGAGCCCTGGCGCGGCCGCTGCGGGCGCCGGCGGTGCCGGTACGCCGGCCGCGTGCGTCAGGCCGGGAAGAACTCGATCGGCTTGGCTGCCGTCATCGTGGTCACGTCCCTGGCCTCGAAGCGGAACATGCGGATCCGGGCCACGAGCTTGCGCTCGAGATCCTGATCGTCGAGCTCGCTGGAAACAACGTGACACTCGGTGACTTCACCCGCGGGCGTGATCGTCAGTTGCACGACCAGCTTGCCCTGCAGTTCCGGGCGCTCGCGCAGCGCCCTGCTGTAGATGGCGTAGAGCGCCGCCTTGTTGCGGTCGAACACCAGCTCGATTTCTTCCTGCGTGCGCGCGGCTTTCCTGCCGGGTCCCGACCGGCGGACCTGCTCCCCGGAGCGGGCTTCCGTGGCGAGCGGCAGATCCCGCGCAGGAGCGTGCGCGCGCAATGCGCCGACACCCGCACCGTGACCGCGCGACAACGCTGCGGTATTGATGCCGCGACTGCCGGCTGCGACTCCTGCGGTGATCAGTGACCGCTCGGCGCGAGCCGGGCCATCGAGTCTGCCACTCGCGTTCTGCACCGACGCAAACCGCGCGGTATCGACGACCTCGCGCAGCTCTTCGAGCTGATCCCTGATCTGGAAGACTCCGGATCTCTCGGCACGCTGACGCGCGTCGAGCCGTGGCGCCTCGACCGCGGGCCGCGGAACCGGAGGGGCCCTGTCGACGGGTGCCTTCTCGACCTTCGCTTCGACCTTCGGCCGCGGCACTGGCGACGGCTGTTCCAGCACGAGCTGCACGACGCGCGCGGGCAGTTCGGGTGCCGTCACCGGACGCTCGGGCACGGGCATGAATGGAATCACCGCGCCCAGCGTCACGAACACCAGCAGCACTGCGCCCAGTATGCTGCGGAAGCGCCGTTCCTCACCCGCCACGGGGCTCCAGGGCAGATCGAAGACTCGGAAAGCAGTGACGGCTGCCATGGGGAACGTCTCAGCCGATCGTCGCGCCGGACCGCGCCTTCTCGATGACCGCCAGAGATACGGCCGTGAAGTCGGCAGCGGAGGCGCTTGCCATGATCCTGCGCATCACGCTGTAGGGCAGCTCACGGTCGGCGAGCACCGTGACCTCGCGCCGCCCGGGGCGACTGGCGACCAGCTCGCGCTCGCCCTCGCGCCGCAATGCGGTGACGAGCGTCGCGACGGTATTGCCCTCATTCGCGCGCACCGCGTCGAGAGAAACGATGGCGTTGCCGTTCACGTAGACCATGTCGCGCGTGACCATCAGCGTAACCGACTCGCGCGGCCTGGTATCGGCCACGGACTGTGGAATCGCGATCTGCTTCGTGTTCGGCAGGATCTCGTAGTCCGCGGCATGCACGAGCAGGTACACGACCAGGATCATCAGCATGTCGATCATCGGCACCAGCGCGAGCGGGCCGTGGCCGCCGCCGGCCCCGCGCCTGCTCCTGTGCCGCCCGTGCTGCCGCATGCGCAGGGAGGTCATGTCGGCGCATCTCCCACGGCCAGTTGCGGAAACAGCTCGCCACGCACGACCTGACCGCTCTGCGTGACCTCGAAGCCGCGCACCGCGTCCATGACCTGCACCAGGGTGTCATAGGACACGTCCGGATCGAGCAGGATCGTCGCGTCGGTCTTGTCGGGGTACCTGGCCTTGACGAGCTTCAGAAACTCGGTCAGCCCCGTGAGGTCGTGACCGCGGCCGGTAGCCGGCAGCACCTTGAGCGGCGCGGTGCTGCGATCGGCGACCGTGATGGATTCCCGCTTCACGATGACCTCGAGTTCGAGCTGTGGTGGCAGCGGCGGCAGATCGCTCGACGGCGCGGGCAGCGACAGTTCCAGCACGCTGGTTCGCGAAAACACCGCGGTGAAGATCAGGAAGAACACCAGGATGACCATGACATCCAGCATCGGAACGATGTTGAGATCGTTCCGTCCCCGGTAACGGCCGTGATGCCGCGCCTGCCGGCGCGCCAGCCGCGAGCCGCTCACGCGCGGGCCGCTCCGGGTGCCGTGTCGCCGGGCCGATGGGGCGCACGGGCCGGCGTCGAGCTCGCCGGCGACGCCTGCGAGGCAGGCACGATGCCGTCAGCGACTCCCTGGCCGTCACGGTGCTCGACGAGGCAGTTCAGGAACTTGATGGATGCCACCTCGAAGGAATCGATCAGCTCCGTGGTCCGGCTCTCGAGGTACATGTGCGCGAGCAGCAGCGTGATGGCCACACCCAGACCCAGTGCCGTGTTGTTGAGCGCGATCGAGATGCTCGCTGCGAGCAGGCTGGCCTTCTCGGCGGGGTTCGCGGTCGCCACGGCGGCGAAAGCGTTGATGAGTCCGATCACCGTTCCCAGCAGGCCCATCAACATGCCGATGTTCGCGAGGGTCGCGAGGAAGTGCGTCCGCTTCTCCAGCCGTGGAATCACTTCCACCAGGCTCTCCTCCACCGCCTTCTCGACGTCGTCGCGGCGCCGCGCCGTCGTGACCCGGGACAGGCCGTACTGCATGATCTTCGCGAGCGCGGTATCCGACTTGGACGCCTCCGCCAGCGCCGCCCGGAACGCGCCCCTCTCGAGCATCGGTTGCAGCTCGGCCCAGAATCGCCTGTTGCCGGAGGCTGTGCGCGTGACGTAGATGAACCGCTCGATCGCGATGGCGAGGCCGACTGCGAGCGTCAGCGCGATCGGATACAGGAACGCGCCACCCTGGCGGAAGAAGTTTGCGATGATGTCCCAGGCTTCCATATGTGCCGGCTCCTCGTTGTGCGGCCCCAAGCTAATGCCGCTCTGGCAAAGTGCTCCGTGTCGCAGGTCTCAGTGCGCGCCGACAGCATTCGCACTCTTCGCGGCATCGGAACTCGGTGCCGCGACGTGGCGATCGATCTGCGAGTAGTAGCGGAGCTGGCGTCGGAATACGTCGCGATCGACGGGCGCCAGCACTTCGTCCAGCAGGCTGTTGGCCGGGCGGCCTGACAGGTCGCCCGGGTCGGCCTTCTTCCAGGGCACGACGTACATGACTCTGGGCAGTTCGCGGTTACCCGTGATCGTCGTCGTATCGAGGCGCAGTCTATCCAGGGTCGCCGCGGGCGCGGTCGAGCGACTGTCGGCGGGCGACGACGCGGCGTGTGGCGATGACACGCCGGTCGCGGGATCGGTCGTCGGCGGCTCCGCCTGGACCGCCGCCGCGAGCCCGGCAGCCGCCACCACCGCGAACCAGCGATTCACGGGCCACCTGCCGCGACTGGCGCAGCTGCTGGCACCCTCGTGCGCAATTCCTTCAACCATTGAGTCACCCTCGTGTCGGGTTCCTGCTGCAGCGACTGATACCGTTCGTACAACGGCAGCGCTTCCGCCGGCCGGTCGAGATAGAGGTCGAGCAGCACGGCCGCATTCAATATCGTTGTGGCGCGTCCCGGATCGAGGCCGAGGGCATCCCGATACGCCGACTCAGCGTCCGCGAAGCGACCCTCATGGCGCAGGACGAGACCGAGCGCCTCCAGTATTGCCGGATCCCCGGGCGCCTTCGCGCTCTCAGCGCGCAGGATGCGCTCGGCGTCGATCCAGAGGCCCCGAGCGGCCATCGCCGCGGCCTCGGCCGCGCCCGCGCCAAGATCCCCCGGGAACGGCGCCTCGGCTCGCGCGTAGCGTGCTGGCTTCAGTTCCGCGAGCGCCTGGAGGCTCCCCTGGATCCAGTGGTCGAAACGATCCTGCCGCGCCCTCGCCACATTGAGCGCGTGCAGCTCAATGGCCTTCTCCTCGAGCGGGAACGCCTGCTCCTCGAGCAGCAGGTCATATTGCTCCCGGGCTTCCGCATCGAGGTCCCTGGGGCGCTCGGAACGCAGCAGGTCCGATGCGAGGCGCCGGTACAGTTCGCCCGTTTCGAAGGTCGCCGCGTTCACGACCTCGGCGATACCGTAATCGGCCGCCTTCTGGTACGCACCGACGGCCTGCACCAGCGCCGTACGTTTGGCCTGCAGCGACTTCCTGAGCGGTGCCTGCAGCGCGACCGAGGCGAAGCGATCACGATCCGCAGCGGCCAGCTCGAGGGAGGCGAATGCGGCGCGGGTGCGGCTGTAATCCGTACGCGAGGCGCCGGCGCCGGCATCGGCCTCGACGACTTCCCGAAGCCAGCGCGCGCGCGCGCCACCCGACTCCGTCGGGCCCGCGAGGTCCGCGAGGCGCACCCGCGCGGCGATCGCCGGATCGAGTGGCTGCGGATGGCGCTGGACGTAGCTCCGGTAGGCCTCTGCGGCCGGCTCCTGCGCCCCCGCCGAGTCGAACAGCCGCGCCGCCTCGGCGAGCGCTTCCCGTCGCAGCTCCATCGATTCGCCCGCGTCCTCGGCGATCGCGCGGTATTCCGCGGCCGCCTCGCGCCCGCGCCCCGACTCCACGTACGCGAAGGCAAGCTGCCGCGGGACCCGGGCCGCCATCTCATGTTGCGGATACGTGCGCCGAAAAGCCTCGAGCACGTCGATGGCGCGCCCCCAGTCCTTCAGCTGCAGCAACAGTGCGCCGGCGTCGTACCGGGCCGTGGCGGTGATCGCGGATCCGGGCACCAGCTGGCCGACGCGCAGCATCTCGTCCACTGCCCCCGGCAGGTCGCCGGAATCACGCCGTGTTTCGGCCTGCCGGTACACGGATGCCGCGAGCCGCTCGTTCACCGCCTCGGCGGACCGGTCGTCCGGCGGCATCAGGCGCCGCGTACGCGTGTACGCGCTCTCCGCCGCAGCGAAGTGCCCCTGTTCGAACTCGGCGTCGGCGATCAGGTTCCAGGCCACGCGCTGCCGCTCGTCCGGCAGCGCCGGCCAGAGCGTGAGCAGCCGCGTCGCGGCATCGGTCGCGGACGCGTACTCCCCGATCTCGTAGAGCTGCTGCGCGGCCCGCAGCAGTACCGCCGGAGCCTCCGGATGCTGCTGGAACGAGGTGGCGAAACGTATCCCGGCGTCGATCGCGCGGCGGTGCCAGCGGGCCCGCCCTTCGCCCGCGAGCGACGCACCATGCTTCTCGAAGCCCACGAGCACCGCGTAGCCGGCCTCCGCCGACCTGCCGTACTGCGGATAGTCGTAGGCGGTGCGCTCGTATTCGACCACCGCCTCATCGAAGCGCCGGGCCTCGAACAGCGCATCGGCGAGCAGGTGATTGGTGGCGGCGGACTCGGGGTCGCCCGGGAAACTGCGCAGATAATCACGATACCAGCGCGCCGCGACGCCATAGTCGTCCGCGCTGCGGCTGCGCTGCGCGACGGCATGGTGATGCTGTGCGACGTCCCTGAGGTTCGACTTCAGTGCCGCGACGACATCGGCTGCGCCGTCCTGACTCCGCCCGTTCCAGAAGGCGGAGCCGAAGCCGTATTGCTCGACGTATTCCTGCTTTGCCGCCAGCACCAGCGAACCGAAACCGCCTTTGCGATACGCCTCGATGGCCTTGGTCTGCAGGCCCGGCGCGTGGACGTCGCTCTGCCGGCGGGCCGCGAACGCGCGATAGGTATCCGCGGCGTCGGTATAGCGCTCCTTTTCGATCAGCAGGTCGCCCAGACGGTCGTGTACCAGCCACTCGTAGGGCGTGGGGCCATGCCGCGCGATCATCTCGCTGGCGGTCGCGGCACCGTCGAGCGCGGCGAACTGCAGCGACATGGCGCGGAAGGTGTCTTCGACCATCTCCCGGTCGGCGCGCGGCAGCGCGGCCGGGTCGACGATTCCGGCAGGAGTCTGCGGGTCGATCAGCAGCAGGTCGAGGAGATCCAGAAAGGACTCGACGCTGTCCTCGGCACGCGCCTGCTTGAATTGCGTCCAGCCGAGCTTGTAGAGCGCCTGACGATGAAACGCCGAGTCGCCGCGGGCCAGGACGGCCGCGTAAGCGGCCTCGGCCTGCGCCCATCGATGCGCGCTGAAAAGGATCTCCCCGCGACGGAACTGCATCTCGTCGACGAAGCGGCTCTGCGGATACCGCAGCACAGCGCGATCGAGGTATTCAAGCGACTGCTGGAGATCGCCCTCCGCCTCCCAGGCCCGTGCGATCTGGTACAGCACGGCGTCGGCGCGCGGGTACTGCGGGTCGGCCTCGAGCAGGCGCGCATAGAGTTCAATCGCCTCCCGACTGTTGACGCGGCCCGCGAGGACGCCGGAATCGGTCGAGCGATCCAGCTCGGCGGCCTCGAGCGCGAGATCCGCCAGCCGACGCGTGGCTTCCGCGCGCATCTGCGGGTCCGCGGCATCCTGTTCGAGAAACTGGCGGTACAGCAGCCGGGCACGCTCGGAATCGCCGCTGACCGGCGTGTCGCGATCGATCTCGATGGACCGTGCCGGGAGCTCGCCGATGGTCCTCTCGGCCACCCGCGGTGCCGGACGCTCGCGCGCAGACAATGCGCCCCCGTGGAGCGTCGCGACCAGCAGCAACAGCCCGGCGACCACCGCCATCATGCC
>CAYWMY010000096.1:0-9299 GCA_964459405.1 uncultured Steroidobacteraceae bacterium
CCCGGAGGAGAACCTGGGCGCGCAGATGCTGCGCCAGGCCGCCGAGAAGACCGGCGATCTGGTCGGTGACGGCACCAGCACGGCGACCATTCTCGCGCACTGCATCTACGCGGACGGCGTGCGCAACATCGCCGCGGGCGCCAGCGCGATCGATCTCAAGCGCGGCCTCGATCGTGGCTTCAAGATCGCGGTCGAGGAACTCAAGGCGATCGCGCGTCCGGTGCAGACGCGCAAGGAGAAGGCACAGGTCGGCACGATCTCGGCGCACAACGAGGAAGCCATCGGCGAGATGGTCGCGAATGCGATGGAGCGGGTCGGCGACGAGGGCGTGATCACGGTCGAGGAGTCCAAGACCACCGAGACCACGCTCGAGGTCGTCGAAGGCATGCAGTTCGACCGTGGTTACATCTCGCCCTATTTCGTCACGGTGCCCGAGGACATGGAGGCCGTGCTCGAAGATCCGTACATTCTGATCACGGACCGCAAGCTCAGCCATCTCAAGGACATGCTGCGGCTGCTCGAGGACATCGCGAAGACCAGCCGGCCGATCCTGTTCATCGCCGAGGACGTCGAGGGCGAGGCCCTCGCGACGCTGATCGTGAACCAGCTGCGCGGCGTGCTGAAGAGCTGCGCCGTCAAGGCGCCCGGCTTCGGTGACCGGCGCAAGGCCATGCTCGGCGACATCGCCACGCTGACGGGCGGCGAGGTGCTCTCCGAGGAACTGGGCATCAAGCTCGAGGATCTCGAGCTCACGCAGCTCGGTCGCGCCAGGAAGGTGATCGTCGACAAGGAGAACACCACGGTCATCGGCGGTGCCGGCGACCGCAAGGCCATCGAGGGACGCATGGCCCAGATCCGGCGCGAGAAGGACAAGGCCACCAGCGACTACGACCGCGAGAAGCTCGAGGAGCGCCTTGCCAAGCTCGCGGGCGGCGTCGCGGTCATCCGCGTGGGCGCGCCATCGGAGGCCGAGATGAAGGCGCGCAAGGATGCGCTCGACGACGCGATCGCCGCCACCAAGGCCGCCGTGGCCGAGGGCATCGTACCCGGTGGGGGGGTGGCGCTGCTCAAGCTCACGGACCGGCTCGTGCGGGAAGAGGCGCAGTGCGCCGGTGATGAGCGCACCGGCCTGCAGATCCTGAGGCGGGCGCTCGAGGCGCCGATGCGCCAGATCGCCGAGAACTCCTCCGTCGACGGCGGTGTGGTCGTGCACCGTACGCTGGCGGCCGGCGGCAACACGGGCTTCGACGCCGCGCGCCAGGAATACGTCGATCTCTATGAGGCCGGCATCGTCGATCCCGCGAAGGTCGTGCGCATCGCGCTCGAGAACGCGGTCTCCGTGTCCAGCGTCCTGCTGCTGACCGAAGCCACGATGACCGAGAAGCCGGAGAAGAAGGAGGCGCACTCCGCGCCGGCTCCGGACCTCGGCTGAGGATCCGCAGCGCAGCCAGTGCGCACGCGCTCAGCAGCCATTTCAGCGCTTCACGCGCCGAGGCCCAGGGGCGGCGTCCCGCCGGCGGGTTCCCCGGTCCGGGCCGCCTGCACCGCCTTCAGCAGCACGGCATGCAGGTGCTCGTCCTGGCCCGCCCTCAGGTAGCGCTCGGCGGCCTCACACACCGGCTCGAGCAGCGCCACGCGATGGTGCAGACACAGCAGCGCCGCTGCAGTGCCGTGCGGATCGCTTCCGGCTGCATGGTCGCGTCCCGCGGCCGCCAGCGCCGCCGCCAGTTGCGCGGGCTCGAGCCGCGGCACGGGCAGGTCCGCCGCGACGAACGTTCCGGCAGCGACGGGCTGCGCTCCACCGTCGCGCCCCGGCCCGCCCAGTGCCGCATTCATGATGTCCGTCGTGGTCACGATACCGACCAGGTGCTGCCGCGCGTTGACGACGGGTAGCGCGTGGATCGCGTGCCGTGCCATCAGCGCGGCAGCCTCCTCGATGGACTGCCGCTCGCTGACGACGACCGGTGCGCGCTTGACGAGATCGCGCACACACATGCGCTGGTTCAGATAGCCGATGGCCGAAGCCGCGCCTTTCGGCATCAGCATGTCGAGTCTCACGAGGTCGGTCGATCCGAGCACGCCCACGACGACACCGCCATCGACCACGGGCAGGTGATGGATCGGATATGCGGTGAACAGCCGCAGCACTTCGCCGGCCGGTGCGCTCGCCTCCACGGACAGCACAGCTTCGGTCATGATCCGGTTCACGGGATCCCGGGCGCGCATTGCGTGTCATCCCCCTCCTGCCGATCGATCCCTGCATCTGACGCCGGCCGGCACCGGGTCGCTACTGCGGCTTACCGAAATGCGCGGTGGTCCCGTGGCTTCGTGCGCGCCGTGCACTGCCGGTGGTGACCGGCCTTTAAGATGTATTTGAGATATTGATTAAAGGCGCCGGGTTGCCTACCATTAACATTTATATTCAATACATCTTCAAACCTCCAGCCCAATCCACGGTCCGACCACGATGCAACCCACACGCAAGCTCTGGCAGATCCTTGCCGCCGTCTTCGTCCTGTCCTTCGCCGTACTCGCCTGGGTCGGCCGCGAGATCTACGTCGCCGCGCCCCCCATTCCCGCGAAAGTCGTCGCCGCCGATGGCAGCGTGCTGTTCACAGGTGAGGCCGTGCGGCGCGGCCAGCAGGTCTGGCTCGCGGCCGGCGGCCAGCAGCTCGGCAGCGTCTGGGGCCACGGCAGCTACGTGGCCCCGGACTGGTCGGCCGACTGGCTGCATCGCGAGGCCGTCGGCCTGCGCGAACAGCTGGCCGAGCGGCTGTACGGCAGAGCCTTCGAGAGCCTGGGTGTCGAACAGCAGGCCGCGATCGATGCGCGCGTGCAGAAGGAGTTCCGCACCAACACCTACGACCCCGGCACGGGCGCGATCGCCGTATCGACCGATCGCGCCAGCGCGATCCGCAGCGTGAGCGCGCACTACCTCGACCTGTTCGGCGACACGGCCTCGTTCGATGGGCTGCGTGAGCTGTATGCGATGACGGCCAATACCGTGCCCGGACCCACCGATCGCGCGGCACTCACGGCGTTCTTCTTCTGGTCGTCCTGGTCGGCCGCGACGGACCGGCCGGGCCATACCGGCCTGTCCTACACCAGCAACTGGCCGCATGAACCGCTGGTCGGCAACACCCTGACCGCCGGCGCCGCGGTCTGGAGCATGATCAGCATCGTGCTGCTGGTCGCCGGCATCGCGGCCATGATCTGGTACTACAGCGCGCATCACGAGCCGGTGCCGGTCACGGTGCCAGCCAGCGATCCGCTGCGGAATCTGCGCGCCACGCCCTCGATGCTCGCGACGCGCAAGTACTTCTTCGTGGTCGGCGGGCTGTTCCTCGCGCAGATCGCACTGGGCGCGATCACGGCGCACTACGCGGTCGAGGGTCAGACATTCTTCGGCCTGCCGCTTGCCGAGGTGCTGCCGTATGTCGTCAGCCGCACGGTGCACACCCAGTTCGGCATCTTCTGGATCGCGACGGCGTGGCTCGCCACGGGCCTGTACATCGCACCACTGCTGTCGGGCCACGAACCCCGGTTCCAGAAGGCCGGCGTCGACCTGCTGTTCTACGCGCTGCTCGCCATCGTCGTCGGCTCGACGCTGACGGGCTGGCTCGGCACGCTGCAGTCGCGCGGCACCGACTACTCGTTCTGGATCGGCAACCAGGGTCTCGAATTCACGAGCATGGGCCGCATCTGGCAGGTGCTGCTGTTCGTGGGCCTGATGTTGTGGCTGCTGCTCATGGGCCATGCACTGTGGCCCGCGCTCAAGCGCCCGTCGGAGACGCGCGGCGTGATCGCGATGGTGTTCCTGTCGGCGCTGTGCATCGGCGGCTTCTACTCGACCTCGCCGGTCTGGGGTCAGAACACCCATTACTCGATGATCGAGTACTGGCGCTGGTGGCTCGTGCACCTCTGGGTCGAGGGCTTCTTCGAGGTGTTCGCCACCGCCGTGATCGCGCTGATCTTCACGCGCCTCGGGCTGATCCGCGCAGCGACAGCCAACACGGCCATCGTGCTCGAAACCATCGTGTTCCTGTTCGGCGGCATCCTCGGCACGCTGCATCACCTGTACTTCACGGGCACGCCGACCTCGGTGATCGCCCTCGGTGCGGTGTTCTCCGCGCTCGAGGTCGTGCCGCTCGCGCTGGTCGGCCTCGAGGGGTTGCAGACCTACCGTCGCATCAGCGCGGCGCCATGGGTCGCAGCCTACCGCTGGCCGATCCTGTGCTTCGTCGCCGTGGGCTTCTGGAACACGGTGGGCGCGGGGCTGCTCGGCTTCGCGATCAACCCGCCGGCGTCGCTGTACTTCGTGCAGGGGCTCAACCTGACACCCGCGCACGGTCATGCCGCGCTGTTCGGTGTCTACGGCATGCTCGGTATCGGGCTCATGCTGTTCTGCCTGCGCGGCCTGTATGCGCGCGGCCTGCACGAGGACCGGCTGCTGACGCCGGCCTTCTGGGGCCTGAACTCCGGCCTCGCGCTGATGGTGTTCCTGTCGCTGCTGCCCGCCGGCATCTACCAGGCCGTCGCCAGCATCACGAAGGGGATGTGGTATGCGCGCTCGCCCGAGATCGTGCACTCGGCGGCCATGGAGACTCTGGTGTGGCTGCGCGTACCCGGCGACATCCTGTTCGCCATCGGCGCGCTGTTCCTGGTCGGGTACCTGCTGAAGCTGCTGGGGCGGCACCGCACCGTGGCAGCCGGGCCTGTCACCGAAGCCACCGGGCCGGTGACGAGTTCTTGAGCGGGCTCCCCTCGCCCGCGTGCGGGAGTGCGGCGCGAGCCGTGCTCCCGCACACCCTATAATGGGCGATTGCGCCTCACGTCCTTCACTGATTAATGCCTCCGAGTGCCGATCTATCTCGCCAACGACCCTGACCGGCGCGCGACCATCGGCGAGATCGCCGGTGCCTTCGGCGTTTCGGCGAACCACCTGATGAAGGTCGTGCACTTCCTGGGCAGAAACGGCCTGCTCACCAATGTGCGCGGCAAGGGCGGCGGCATGACGCTGGCCCGGCTGCCGGCCGGGATCAACATCGGCGAGGTCGTGCGGCTCGCCGAGGCCGGAGCCATGCCCGCAGAGTGCTTCGACCCCGAGCGCAACACCTGTGTGATCACGCCGGCCTGCCAGCTTCGCCACGTGCTCGCGGAGGCCGTCGATGCCTTCCACGCAACGCTGTCGAAGTACACACTCGCCGACCTCGTCCGGCACCCGCGCGCACTGGGGCGTATCCTGAGCGCTCCGCGCCAGGGCGACACCGTGGTCCTGCGCCGCATGGACCGGCCGCGCAACCGCGGACGGACATAGGCCCTCCCCGCGCCGCGCGGACGCGCTTCAGCCCTTGACGACGATCAGCGGCTCGAGCCGTGCGACCCGGCGGGCGAGTCCTGCCTGCTCCGCGACCTCCACGACGCGTTCGACGGGTTTGTAGGCGCCGGGCGCCTCCTCGGCCACGCCGCGCATCGAGGGGCTGATGATCGTGATGCCACGCGCCGCAAGCTCATCGACGAGTTGTCGCCCGCGCCACCGCCTCGTTGCGGCGTGGCGTGACATGGCGCGGCCCGCACCATGGCAGGCGGAGCCGAGTGCCAGCGCCTCGCCGCACTCCGCGCCCGCCAGCACGTAGGACGCCGTGCCCATCGATCCGCCGATCAGCACCGGCTGGCCGGTGGCTGCGAACTCGGGCGGGAGATCCGTGTGCCCCGGACCGCAGGCACGCGTCGCGCCCTTGCGATGCACGTAGAGCCGCCGGCGCCGGCCGCCCGCGAGGTGCTGTTCCTCGGCGCAGAAATTGTGCGAGACGTCGTACAGCAGCGGCAGGGATTCGCCGGGGAAGAACGACGCGAATGCGGTGCGCACCAGGTGCGTGATGATCTGCCGGTTCGCGAGCGCACAGTTCGCTGCGGCACGCATCGCGCCCAGATAGGCCTGTCCCAGCTCGGACTCGATCGGTGCGCAGGCGAGCTCCCGGTCCGGCAGCTTGAGGCCGAAGCCGGGCGCCGCCGTCACCATCTGCGCGAGATAGTCCGTGCCGATCTGGTGCCCGAGGCCGCGCGAGCCGCAGTGGATCGTGATCACCACCTGGTCCAGTGCGAGTCCGAACGCAGCTGCGATCCCGGGATGGAGCACCTCCGTGACGAGCTGCACCTCGAGGTAGTGATTGCCGGAGCCGAGCGTGCCCATCTCGTCGCGCTGGCGATGGCGCGCGCGCGGCGAGATCGCGGCGGGCTGCGCGTCGGGATGCCAGCCCTGCGCCTCGATGCGCCCGAGATCCTGCTCGCGCCCGTAGCCCTGCGCCACGGCCCAGCGTGCGCCGCCGGTCAGCATGGCGTCCAGTTCCTCGTCCGTGAGCCGGATGCGACCCGTGCTGCCGACACCGGCCGGCACGGCGCGGCCGAGCTCGTGCGCCAGATCGGCCTGTACGGCCCGCACGTCGGCCGGGCGCAGCGTCGTGGTCAGCGTGCGCACACCACAGGAAATGTCGAAGCCGACGCCACCCGCCGACACGACGCCGCCCCGTGCGGCGTCGAATGCCGCGACGCCGCCGATCGGGAAGCCGTAGCCCCAGTGCGCGTCCGGCATCGCGTACACCGCGTCGACCACACCGGGCAGGCTCGCCACATTCGCAAGCTGCTCGGCCACCTTGTCGTCCATGCCTTCGAGCAGCTCGCGGTCCGCGAAGATCCGTGCGGGAACATGCATCGCACCCGTGGCCTCGAGCCGCCATTCGAATTCGCTGACGCGCTGAAATCGCGAAGGATCCATGGGCCCTCCCGGCAGTACGCCGGCACACGGGCATCACACGCCCGGACG
The DNA here is from genome assembly GCA_964459405.1 of uncultured Steroidobacteraceae bacterium. Taxonomy (GTDB): domain Bacteria; phylum Pseudomonadota; class Gammaproteobacteria; order Steroidobacterales; family Steroidobacteraceae; genus CAYWMY01. The sequence continues at coordinate 6,824 of CAYWMY010000096.1, forward strand.
CACGCTACACGTCGACCACGCAGCCGGCCACCCAGAGGCCATCCGCCGCCTGCGCCACCTGCAGCGCCGTGAAAGTCGCGCCTTTGACCTCGACCGCTGGCTGGTGCCGCGCGACGTCCACCGGCTCGCCCTGCAGCCGGGCTTCGAGCCGCCAGACGCCGTCGCCATCGAGGACCGCGGTGGTGGCGCCGGAGGCATCCGTCGCCGTTTCGCCCGCCGATGGATCGCGCCCACCCGACGCCACGCGAGGCGGCCTCACAGTGACCTCGAAATCGCCGAACAGCATGCGCCGCGTCGCCATCTGGTACACGACCTCGTTGAGCCAGGCCACGAACAACAGCTCGGGATCGGCGGCCTCGCAGTCCACGCGCACCACCCCCATGCGACGCACAGCCGCGGGATCGGTCACGACGGCCGTGAGCGCGAGCGCCGCATGGGCGAACGCGGCCCCGAGCGTGGAACCCCGGCCGCGCACACCGATGTCGGCACCGTGTGCGAAGTGTTCCCAGTCATCCGGGACAGACATGGCCGGTCAGTGCGCGCGCGCCGGCGGCGCGCGATCCGCGGCACGCTTCGCGGCCTCATCCAGCAGGGCCGTGACCTCGGCATCGCTCGTCTGCGGGAACGACAGATACGACTGCCCGACCGCGTAGTACGGTTCCGGCTGCGACAGGCAGATGCACTCATCGACATCATCGCGCAGCAGCGCGACGGCCTGATGCGAGGCCGTGGGAACCGCGACGATGATGCGGTGTGCACCGCTGTGTCTGAGCGCGAGCACCGCGGCCTGCATCGTGGAGCCGGTCGCCATGCCGTCGTCGACGATGATGACGGTGTGTCCGGCGATCTGCGGCCGCGGCCGGTTGCCGAGATATGCGCGTTCGCGCCGCTCCATCTCGATCTGCTCGCGTTGCGCGACCCGCTGCAGCGCGTCCTCGGAGATGCGCAGCATGCGGAACACCTCTTCGTTGCGCACGATGACGCCACCGCTCGCGATGGCTCCCATGGCGAGTTCCGGCTCACCGGGGACGCCGAGCTTGCGCACCAGCTGCACGCCGAGCGGCGCGCCGATGGCATCCGCAACCTCTGCGGCGACGGGCAGTCCGCCGCGCGGCAGGCCCAGCACCACCACATCGCCCGCGTCCCGATAAGCGGCGAGCCGTTTCGCCAGCTCGCGCCCGGCCTCGCGCCGGTCCCGGAAGATCTTCATCGCAGCCCCCGTCAGCTATCGTTTTTTCAGGATAACCGCGCGACGCGGCTTGGCGCATCGTGGAAACAGGCAACAGTCCCGGGACGGGGCCCGAGCCCCCGCTTCGCGACCTGGAGCGTCCTGCCGTTGCAGCGCCAGCGCGTGCCGCACCAGACTGGTCTCTCCCGCATCCCGTTTCTGTGCCTACAATCGCGAGCAGCGGCCGCACGCTTCGCGGCCTGCCCCGGACGCTGTCCGGGCTTCACCCCGCCGCAGGGACACCGGAAATGAATGCCGATCTCCGTCAAGCCAACATCCGCCTCGTGCGCCGCTATCTCGATGCCCTCAACGCCTGGGACCTCGATGCCATGCGCGACATGACCACGGAGGACGTCGTCTTCGAGGTACCCTTCCGGCCCGACGGCTTCGAACGCCGCACCGAAGGCCGGGAGAAATACATCGAGCTGCTGCGGCAGGCGAGCACGGTCATGATCGACGGTTCGGAGAACCTCTACGACATCGGCATCGACACGCTGGGCTCGAATCCCGACGAGCTGTTCGCCGAGTACAAGAGCGCCATGAAGCTGCGTTCCGGGGCTGACTACCGCAACGAATACGTGGCGCGCTTCTCGGTCCGCGGCGGCCGGATCTCGCACTTCGTGGAGTACATGAACCCGATCATCCTGTTCAAGGCCATGGGCGGCCGGATCGGCAACGTGGGCTCGGTCGCGAACCCCTCGCTGCTGCCACAGCTGCTGAATACCGGGGACGGCTGAGGACGCGGCTTGACCGATGATTCCATGTCCATGAAGGGCAAGCTTGCCACCGTTACGGGCGGCGCCTCCGGCATCGGCACGGCCTGTGTCGGCGCGCTCACGGCCGCCGGTGCCCCGTGCCCTGATCGTCGACATCAACGGTGATGGAGCCGCCGCCTGCTTCGCGGTCGACCGCGGCTTGACGGCGTGGTGAGATCGACATGGGAACGGTAGCGGTGTTCGGCGGCAGCGGCCGCCTCGGGCGCCTGATCGTGCGGCGCGTCGCGCAGGATGCGCCGGTACGGTTCACTTTCCTGTCGCAGGCGGACGCAGCCGCGGCCTTCGCCGCGGAGCTCAGGGCACTCGGTCGCGATGTCGAGGCCGTCAAGGTCGATGTCCGGAATTCGGCCGAAGTGGAGACCTTCCTGCGCGCGACCGCGGCGGTCGATGGCCGGCTCGCCGGCATCGTCTCGGCGAACGGCAACCGCTTCCCGGTCCGTCCGCTCCAGGACGTCGATGAACGCGATTTCCG
>CAYWMY010000097.1:0-9298 GCA_964459405.1 uncultured Steroidobacteraceae bacterium
GCAGCGCGCCGGGCGTTGCGTCGCGTGTGCCGAGGATCTTGCGGGCGGACTCGTTGATCAGGCGCACGCTGTCCGCGGCGTCGACCACGACGAGGCTTTCGCGCAGGCGTTCGACCACGTACTGCGACAACTCCGCGAGGTTCGCGAGATCGATCTCGCGCTGGCGCACCAGTGCCTCGCTCTCACGCAGCCGCGTGGCGAGTGGCGCGGCTGCCAGCGCCACGACGAACATCAGGGCGCCCAGGATGCCTGCCTGCGTGAAGTCACCCGGATCCACCCGGTGCTGCAGCGTGAGCAGGGCCTGCTGTCCGAGCAGCAGCAGCGCCGCGATCGCGGCGATCAGCACCGCCGTGCGGCTGGTGACCAGCAGGCTCACCGCGCCGACCGGAACCAGCAGCAGCAGTCCGAGGCCGCTCGCGACGCCCCCGCTCGCATGGGTGAGCAGGCCGAGCGCGAGGATATCGGCCGCGGCCTGCAGGAATGCCTGAGTCGCGAGCCGCGGCCGGCGCCATTTCAGCAGGCCGATGAAGACCACGCCGGCCAGGAACCACAGACCGAGGCCACCCCGGAACCATACGGGCTCGAGCGCGCCGAAGGGCGCGGGATGCAGCCCGAGGCCGCCGGCTGTCGCGAGCAGTGACGGGATCAGCAGGCGATGGATGTTCAGGATGCCGAGGACGCGCCAGGCCAGTTCGGGGTCGCTTTCCACGCGTTCCGCATCGCTCACCGCCGTCGTCCTCGAGGCTCCCCGCCCGGGTGGTGCCGCGACTCTAGCACGCGGTTTTTCGGGGAATTGCCGAATGCGTCCCGGCCCGGAACCGTGGTCCGCCACGGCTTTTTTGCCTCGCGCACTACCTTAATCCACAATAGCGCCCCTTTGCCGCGGCCGACCCATCGGGGGCCGGCACGGCCGACCAGCGAGCAAACAATGAATCTTCACGAATACCAGTCGAAGCAGATCTTTGCGAGATACGGCATCCCGGTTCCCAGGGGCCAGGTCGCCGCTACGGCCGAAGAGGCTGCGCAGGCCGCGCAGGCACTCGGCGGGTCGGTGTGGGTCGTCAAGGCGCAGGTGCACGCGGGCGGTCGCGGCAAGGCCGGCGGCGTCAAGCTCTGCAAGACGGTCACGGAGGTCCGTGCGGCTGCCACGGCCATGCTGGGCAAGCACCTCGTGACCAAGCAGACCGGGGCCGAAGGTCTGCCCATCAATCAGGTGTACGTCGAGTCCGGCAGCCGCATCGCGCGCGAGATCTACCTGAGCCTGCTGCTCAATCGCGACCGCGGCCGCATCGCATTCATCGCCTCCGCGGCCGGCGGCATGGACATCGAGGAAGTCGCGGCCCACGAGCCCGAGAAGATCCTGCGCGCCGACATCGACCCGGCCGCGGGTCTGCAGGGCTATCAGTGCCGTCGCCTCGCGTTCGGGCTCGGCTTCACGGGCGCGCAGGTCAAGCAGTTCGAGGCCATCGCCCGCGCGCTGTACCAGCTCTACCTCGAGACGGATGCGGCGCTGGTCGAGATCAATCCGCTGATCGTGACCGCCGAGGGCGATCTGGTCGCGCTCGACGCCAAGATCAACATCGAGGCGAATGCGCTCTACCGTCAGCCCGCCGTGGCGGCGATGCGCGATGAATCCCAGGAGGACGCAATGGAGGTCGAGGCCTCCAGGCACGACCTCAACTACGTCTCGCTGGACGGCAACATCGCCTGCATGGTCAACGGCGCGGGACTCGCGATGGCGACCATGGACCTCATCAAGCTGCACGGCGGCGCGCCGGCCAACTTCCTCGACGTGGGCGGCACCGCGACCGCGGAGCGCGTCACCGAGGCGTTCAAACTGATCCTGTCGAACCCCAAGGTCCGGGCGATCCTGGTCAACATCTTCGGCGGCATCGTGCGCTGCGACGTGATCGCCGACGGCATCATGGCCGCCGTCAAGACCGTCGGTGTCAAGCTGCCCGTGATCGTGCGCCTCGAGGGCACGAACGCGGACATCGCCCGCAAGAAGCTGGCCGAAGGCGGGCTCGCGATCATCGCGGCCCGTGACCTCACCGATGCGGCCGTGAAGGCCGTGACGCTGGCCCGCGGTGGCCGGACCTGAGCTTAAGGACAACCCATGAGCATTCTGCTGAACAAGAAAAGCCGCGTGATCTGCCAGGGCTTCACGGGCAAGCAGGGCACCTTCCACTCGGAACAGTGCATCGCCTACGGCACGAAGATGGTGGGCGGCGTGACGCCCGGCCGCGGCGGCGAGACCCATCTCGGGCTGCCCGTCTTCAACACCTCGCATGAGGCCGTGGCGAAGGCCGGTGCCGACGTGAGCATGATCTACGTGCCGGCCGCCGGGGCCGCGGACGCGATCCTCGAGGCCGCCGATGCCGGCATCAAGCTCATCGTCTGCATCACCGAGGGCATCCCGGTGAACGACATGGTCAAGGTCAAGGCGGCGCTGAAGTCCTACGACTGCCGTCTGGTCGGCCCGAACTGTCCCGGCGTGATCACGCCCGGCGAGAGCAAGGTCGGCATCATGCCCGGGTTCATCCACCGGCCGGGTCGCGTGGGCATCGTGTCGCGTTCCGGAACCCTGACCTACGAAGCGGTGTTCCAGACCACGGCGCTCGGCCTCGGCCAGAGTACCTGCGTCGGCATCGGCGGCGATCCGGTGCGCGGCATGAATTTCGTCGACGTGATCGAACTGTTCGAACAGGATCCGCAGACCGAAGGCATCATCATGGTCGGCGAGATCGGCGGCAGCGACGAGGAGGCCGCGGCGGCTTACATCAAGAAGAACGTGACCAAGCCGGTCGTTGCCTACATCGCCGGTGTCACGGCGCCCCCGGGCAAGCGCATGGGCCACGCCGGCGCCGTGATCGCCGGCGGCAAGGGCACCGCCGCCGACAAGTTCGCGGCACTGGAGGCCGCGGGCGTCCGGACGGTGCGCTCCCCGGCCGAACTCGGCACAGCGATGAAACAGGAACTCGACAAGCGTGCACGCCGCAAGGCGGCTGCCGCCTCCAGGGCGGCTCCGTCGAGGACTGCTGCGAGGAAGCCGGTCGCGAAGAAGAAGGCGCGCCCGCAGCCCAAGGCCGTGTCACGCAAGGCACCGGATGCGCGTCGCAAAGCCGCGCCGAAGCCGGCCAAGGCGAAGTCCTCGCGCGCGGCGACCGTGCGCCGCGGCGCCGGTGCGCGCTCGAGCCAGCGGCGCGCGAGCCGCGTCCGCGCCGGTCGCGCACGCGGCTGAGCGGCACTCCGCCGGCCGGGAGCGGTTCCGGTCCGGCGGCAGCGAGGCTGCGTGACAGCGCGTTGTGGCTGTCTGTTGAGCGGCGCCCCGGGGCGATGACGGCGTATGGCTGAACCGATCCGTATTGCACTCGCCCAGATCGATCTGACGGTCGGCGATGCGCCCGGCAATGCGCTGCGCATCGTGGAGTCGGCGCACCGCGCCCGCGCCGCCGGCGCGGACCTCGTCGTTCTGCCGGAGCTGGCACTGTCGGGTTATCCTCCCGAGGACCTGCTGTTCCACCGGGGATTCCGCCGGCGCATCGAGGCCGGCCTCGAGAGTATCCGTTCGCAGGTGCACGGCATCGACGTGCTGGTCGGATATCCCGCCTACGAGGACGGCCACATCAGCAATGCTGCGGCCTGGATCCGCGACGGACGCATCGGCGCCGTGCATCGCAAGCTGCTGTTGCCGAACTACAGCGTGTTCGACGAGAAGCGCTACTTCCGGGCCGGGCACTCGCCGACGCTGGTCGAGCTGCGCGGGCGGCGCATCGCGGTGCTGATCTGCGAGGACATCTGGGAAAGCGGCCCGGCTGCGCGCTCGCGCGACGCCGGTGCGGAACTCATCGTCGTGCTGAACGCCTCGCCGTTCGAACTCGACAAGCAGCAGCAGCGCGAGCGCATCGCCGGTGACCGCGCGCGCGAGTCGGGACTGCCCCTGATGTACGTGAATCTGGTCGGCGGCCAGGACGAACTGGTTTTCGACGGCCAGTCGTTCGTGGTCGATGCGACCGGCAGCGTCTGCGCTCGTGCCGCGGCTTTCGTCGAGGCCCTGCCAGTCATCGAGTTCGACGCGGGGAGTCCGCGGCTGCTGCCGCGGCCGGCTGCCATCGCCGCGACACCCGGCGAGGAGGAGCGCGCCTGGCGTGCGATCGAGCTCGGGATCCGCGACTACGTCGACAAGCACCGCTTTCCGGGCGTCGTGATCGGGCTCTCGGGCGGCATCGACTCGGCGCTGGTGCTCGCGCTCGCTGTCGATGCGCTGGGGGCTGACCGCGTGCAGACGGTGATGATGCCGTCGCGCTACACGACGCAGTTCTCGCTGGACGACGCCGCGCAGATGGCGCGCGGCCTCGGCGTGAAGTATTCGGTCATCCCGATCGAGGGCATGTTCGAGGCCACGCTGGCCGCGCTGCGCGAGGAGTTCGCGGGGCGGCCGCCCGACGCGACCGAGGAGAACATCCAGGCGCGCTGCCGCGGCATGCTGCTCATGGGTATCTCGAACAAGACCGGACGCATGGTGCTCACGACCGGCAACAAGAGCGAGATGGCCGTTGGCTACGCGACGCTCTACGGCGACATGGCCGGCGGCTTCGCGCCGATCAAGGACGTCTCCAAGCTGATGGTCTACCGGCTCGCCCGGTGGCGCAATTCGGTCGGCAGGGTGATTCCCGAGCGCATCATCGAGCGGCCGCCTTCGGCGGAGCTGCGGGCCGATCAGAAGGACACCGATTCACTGCCGCCCTACGAGGTCCTGGATCCGATCCTCGCCGCCTTCATCGAGCAGGACCTGTCGGTCGACGAGATCGTCGCGCGCGGCTTCGATCGCGGCACGGTCGTGCGCGTGCTCGACATGGTCCGGCGCAATGAGTACAAGCGGCGGCAGGCGCCGCCGGGGGTGCGCATCAGCGGTCGGGCCTTCGGCCGGGACTGGCGCTATCCGATCACCTCGGGTCATCGCGCCGCGGAACCGGGCCGCTGAGCGCCGGCTTCACCAGAATTTCCACCACCGCTTCTTCTGGCCCGCGCCCATCCCGGGTCGCTGGCCCGGGAAATTCAGCTCGTAGATGCCGCGCGCCTGTCCCGCGAGGTCCTTGAGCCCGAGTGCGTCGTAGGCGGCGATCTGGATCGCGAGTGCCTCGCGGATCGAGGGCGCGCCGTCGTAGTTCTCGATGCAGAACTTCGTGCGGTCCAGCGCGGCGACCCAGGCGCCGCGGCGCAGATAGTAATCGGCGACGTGCACCTCGTAGTCGGCGAGGCGGTTGCGCAGATAGACGAGCCGCTGGCGTGCGTCGTGACCGTACAGGCTGTCGGGATGCTGCTCGATCAGCTGCGCGAAGGCCTGGAACGACTTGCGTGCGTCGCGCGGCGGGCGTTCCGAGAGGTCGACGTCGAACCAGCGTTCCATGAAGTTCGCGGTGCGTTCGAAGTAGACCAGGCCCTTGATGTACAGCGCATAATCGACACGCGGATGCGTCGGGTTCTCGCGGATGAACTGCTCGGCGGCGTCGACCGCGGATTCCGGTTCCCTGTCCTTGTAATACAGGTACATCAGGTCGAGCTTGCCCTGGCGCGCCTGCGGACTGAACGGGAAACGCGCCTCGAGCGCCTCGTACAGCTTCACGGCGGAGTTGTAGTCGCGATTCTCGAGCAGCTCGTGCGCGCGGTTGTACAGCAGGTCCGGCGCGGACAGCTGTGCGTCGCGCTCGCGATTCGAGCGGCAGCCAGAGACGAGGATGACCAGGGCCAGCGCCACGAGCGCCGGCCGCGAGATTCTGCGCTGAAACAAGGGACTGGACCCCGGCGGCAAGACCTGAGCAGTATAGCCCAAAGACGCGATCCCCCTCCCATGAGTTCCCGTCCATCGGATCCGCACCCGCAGCATGCCGACACGGCGCCGGCCGCCGGCCCCGCCACGCGGCGCCACGAGCTCACGATGCCGGCGGGGCTGGCGGGACGCCGTCTCGACCAGGCGCTGGCGGAGCTGCTGCCGGAATACTCGCGTTCACGACTCAAGGAGTGGATCGAGGCCGGCTCGGTACGGGTCGACGGCCGCACGGCCCGGCCGCGCGACCGGCTCGCGGGCACCGAACGTGTGGTGCTGGAGGCCACGCTGCCGGCGCGCATCGCCGTGCTGCCGCAGCCGATCGCGCTCGAGATCGTGCACGAGGATGCGGGCCTGATGGTCGTGAACAAGCCGGCGGGTCTGGTCGTGCACCCGGGTGCGGGCAACCCCGACCGCACGCTCGTCAACGCGCTGCTTGCACGCGAGCCCGAGCTGGCCGCGCTGCCCCGCGCCGGGATCGTGCACCGGCTCGACAAGGACACCAGCGGGCTGCTGCTCGTCGCGCGCACGCTCGATGTGCACACCGCGCTGGTGCGCATGCTGCAGGCGCGCGACATCCATCGCGAGTACCAGGCCGTCTGCAGCGGCGTCATGACCGCGGGTGGCACGGTCGAGGCCGCGATCGGCCGGCATCGCAGCGACCGGCTGCGCATGGCCGTGCGCAGCGACGGTCGTGCCGCCGTGACGCATTACCGCGTGATCCGTCGCTATCGCGCGCACACGCACCTGCGCGTGCAGCTCGAGACCGGGCGTACCCACCAGATCCGCGTGCATCTCGCGCACATCGGCTTTCCCATCATCGGTGATCCGGTGTACGGCAGGCGGCTGGCCGTGCCCGCCGGTGCCACGCCGGCGCTCGCCGCCCTGCTGCGCGGGCTCGCGCGGCAGGCCCTGCATGCGGCACGCCTGGAGTTCGCGCATCCGAAGACGGGGGAACGGCTCAATATCGAGGCGCCGCTGCCGCAGGATCTGCGCTCGCTGCTGCAGGCGCTCGATGAGGACCTGCAGGCGCATCGGCGTGCGGATTCCCGCGATGGCTGAGCTCGAGAGCCTCGGCGCCGGCTGGCCGGCGCCCGGACACGTGCACATGGCGGCGACGACGCGACAGGGCGGCGTCAGCGCCGCGGAATTCTCGAGCCTGAACCTCGGCGACCACGTCGGCGACGACCCCGCCGCCGTGGCGGAGAACCGTGCCCGGCTGCGGCGCGCCCTCGCGCTGCCCGCCGCGCCGCTGTGGTTGCGCCAGGTGCACGGCACCGTGGTCACGGTCGCGGGTCGCGAGCACCCGCCGGAATCGGATGCGGCGGTGGCGTTCGACCGTAACCGCGTGCTCGCCATCCTCACTGCCGACTGTCTGCCCGTGCTGCTGACCGATCGTCGCGGGACAGTGGTGGGTGCGGCGCACGCGGGCTGGCGCGGGCTTGCGGCGGGCGTGGTCGAGGCCGTCGTGCGACACATGGATCGCGATCCCGCGGAACTGCTCGCCTGGCTGGGGCCGGCGATTGGTCCGCGGGCCTTCGAGGTCGGTGACGAGGTGCGCCGGGCGCTGCTCGAAGCCGATCCTGGTGCGGCTGACGCGTTCGTGCCGAACGCGCGCGGCCGCTGGCAGGCGGATCTGTTCCTGCTCGCGCGCCGGCGGCTCGACGCGCTCGGCATCCCGCGGGTCGATGGCGGCGGTGTCTGCACGCACGACGACACGGTGCGCTTCTATTCGCACCGGCGCGACGGCCGAACGGGGCGCATGGCGAGCCTGATCTGGATGAGCTGAATGCGCGCGAGCGCGGTCGGGTCGCGTCGCGGGTGCGGGCAGCGTGAGCGACTCCTCGCGCCGCGATGCCGCCAGCACGGAAGACGGCAGGAGCATGGCCATCAGGGGGCCGGCCTCCTACAATCGCGCGCGGGTCGGGAGCCCGGTCGGATGCAGGGCGTGTCCGGTCCGCCGCACGGTTCCTGAGGGGAGTGCCCGGTGTCGACGCTCACGATGATCCTGCTGGCAACCGGGCTCAGTGGCGTGGTGAGTGCCACCGTCGCGGCCGGCTTCCTGGCGCTGCCGGAGCGACGGCGGCACGCCCTGCTGCCGCGACTCGTGAGCTTTGCGACCGGCACGCTGCTCGGTGCGGCGCTGCTGGCGCTGCTGCCGCACGCGCTCGCGGGCGCCGGCGCCGAGCGGACGCACGGGATCGGCGTGGCGCTCGTGGCCGGCATCCTCGCCTTCTTCGTGCTCGAGAAGCTGGTGCTCTGGCGGCACTGCCACGAGGATCCGTGCGAGGGGCACTCGCCGCAGGTTTCGGTGCGTGACCGCGCCGGCGCCTGGTTGATCCTCTGGGGCGACGGCTTCCACAACGTGCTGGACGGCGTGCTGATCGCCGCGGCGTTCATGACGGACCCGCACCTCGGGCTGGTGACGGCCGTCGCGGTCTTCGCCCACGAGATTCCCCAGGAAGTCGGCGATCTCGCGGTGCTGCTGCACGGGGGCATGCGCCGGCGCCAGGCGCTCGGGCTCAACCTCGCCATCAGCCTGACCTCGATGCTGGGCGCCGCCGCCGCCTGGTATGCGTTCTCGACGGTGCAGCACCTGTTGCCCTATGCGCTGGCCATCGCGGCCGCCTCATTCCTGTACGTCGCCGTGGCGGATCTGATTCCGGGTCTGCACCGGCGTACCGATCCCGGAACCAGTCTCGAGCAGGTGGCACTGATCCTGGCCGGCATCGCGGTGACCTGGATGTCACACCGGCTCGCTCACTGACGTTGATTTTCCGCGCATGTACCCCCACTGAGGCGGAAAGCCGGAATAGCGGAGCGTTTCCATGCGGATGGACAAGCTGACCTCGAAGTTCCAGATGGCCCTCGCGGACGCCCAGTCGCTCGCCGTCGGGCGGGATCACCAGTTCATCGAACCGCAGCACGCGCTGCTGGCGCTCGTCGACCAGCAGGGCGGCACGGTGCGGCCGCTGCTCGACAAGGCGGGAGTCAACGTCAGCCTGCTGCGCTCGCGGCTGATGGAAGCGCTGGACCGGCTGCCCTCGGTCGAGGGCACGCCGGGCGAGGTGCACATCTCCAACGACCTGTCGCGGCTCCTGAACGTGACCGACAAGCTCGCGCAGCAGCGCGGCGACCAGTACATCTCCTCGGAGCTGCTGGTGCTGGCGGCGGTCGAGGACAAGGGCGCCGTGGGCCGCATCCTCAAGGACGCGGGCGCAGTGAAGGGCGCCATCGACAAGGCGATCGGCGACATCCGCGGCGGTCAGAAAGTGCAGGATCCGAACGCCGAGGAGGCCCGCGGTGCGCTGGAGAAGTACACCATCGACATGACCGAGCGCGCGGGCCAGGGCAAGCTCGACCCCGTGATCGGCCGCGATGACGAGATCCGGCGCACCATCCAGGTGCTGCAGCGCCGGACCAAGAACAACCCCGTGCTGATCGGCGAGCCCGGCGTCGGCAAGACCGCGA
>CAYWMY010000098.1:0-9289 GCA_964459405.1 uncultured Steroidobacteraceae bacterium
GCGCACATCGAACTTCATGCGCGTGTCCTCGAACGCTTCGAAGCCGCACTCGTACGGCGAGAGCTTCTCCGGATCCGGTCGCTTCGGGCCCAGCAGATACCCCAGCACCAGAAGCACGACGCCGAGGCCGGCGCTCACCACGAGGAAGATCAGGACTGGAAGGTAGTTTTCGAGCATGCGCACCGCCCGCGCGATTCATTCGGCCATCGCTTCACCGAATGGCCGCGCATTTTAACCACGCACGTCAGCCCGCGTAACCCCGGTCGGCGACAAAAGTCATGCGCCGCAGCGCGAGCAGCCCACAGCAACGCCTGCCTGCACAACGCGCGACCAATGTCTCTGCGGGATTACCGAAGGGGAACACGAAAAACACGTTCCGGCGGGAAGTGAGCGACGAGATGTCACAGACCCTGGAACGTGGGGTGGAACGCGGGATGGAACACGGGCACCGACCTGCCCGATCACGCACAAGCGCGCGTGCACCGTCCACTGGACGGACACCCGCCCCGGGACGTGCATGACGATGCACAACGCAGGCAACAGGACTGGATCAGATCGATGGTGCCGACGGTCGGACTCGAACCGACACGGGTTGCCCCACTAGCCCCTCAAACTAGCGCGTCTACCAATTCCGCCACGTCGGCAAGAACACCAGGACCCAACCCATCAACGCACGACCCGCCCGGGCCTCACTGTCCGGACGGCGGGGTCGCCGGGGCCGGCGCCGGCGTCGCCGGCAGCGGCACATCCCCTTGACCGAGCCCGGCCGGAACCGCCGGAGCCGCCGGCTGCTGCTCGACCAGCCTCTTCGGCGCCTCCGGCGCACGCGAGGCCAGCACCGCGAGCGCCAGGCTCGTCACGAAGAACGCCGTCGCCAGCGCCGCCGTGAGCTTCGAAAAGAAAGTCGCCGAGCCGCGGGCACCGAAGACGGTGCCGGAGGCTCCTGCTCCAAAACCTGCTCCAGCATCCGCACCCTTGCCACGCTGCAGCAGCACGAGCCCGATAATGGCCATGGACAGCAGCACATGGATCACGAGCAGGACATTCGACAACATGATTCACCTGGAGCCGCGGGTCGCGACCGCCGCCTCGCAAATCTTCCGGAACTCGTCAGCCTTCAGCGAAGCACCGCCCACGAGGCCGCCATCGACGTCGGGCTGGCTGAACAGCTCGTGCGCATTGGCCGCCTTGACGCTGCCGCCGTACAGGATCCGCAGCTGCGCCGCAATTGTAGCATCGTGTGCACCGAGCCGCCCGCGAATGAACGCGTGTACCTGCTGTGCCTGCCCGGGCGCGGCGTTCTTGCCCGTGCCGATCGCCCAGACCGGCTCGTACGCAACGAGCGCCTGCGCGAAGCCCGCGGGACCGGTCACGGCCAGCACGGCTTCGAGCTGCCGCATCACGACCTCCTCCGTGATCCCGCGCTCGCGCTCGGCCAGTGTCTCGCCGACACAGAGCACCGGGATCAGCCCCTCGCGCTGCGCCGCGACGAATTTCCGCGCGACCAGCTGGTCGTCCTCGCCGTACAGCGCACGTCGTTCCGAGTGGCCGACGAGCGTGTAGCGACAGCCGACGTCCTTCAGCATCGCCGCCGCCACTTCGCCCGTGAAGGCGCCGGCGGCCTCCGCGCAGACATCCTGTGCGCCGAGCGACATCGCGCTCTCGCGCAGCAGCCGCGACACTTCCCAGAGATAAACGAACGGCGGACAGACGATCACGTCGATGAGGCCGCCGCTGTCGCCGTCGGCGAGCTCGCGAATCAGATGCGCGTTGTCCGCACGCGAGCCATGCATCTTCCAGTTGCCAGCTACGACAGGCCTGCGCATCGAAACCGCACTCCCGAAATCATCCACGGCCGGCGCCCCGGGGCCCGGGGGCCACGCCGGAAAAGCGCGCAAGGATACGGACACCGTCCTTTGAAATCAACGTGCTCGCCGTACGCAGCCGCCCGGTCCGGGCTCGCATCCGGCAGGCCCGCGCTCCCGGTTCAGCCCGCGCGGGCCGCCTCGCTGCGGACCGCCTCCGCGAGGCGCTCTGCGTGAGCCGCGATGGCCGCCTCGTCCTCGCCCTCGACCATGACCCGGATCACCGGCTCGGTGCCCGAGGCACGCAGCACGACGCGTCCGTGGTCGCCCATCGCGGCTTCCACCGCACGGACGACGGCGCCGAGCGCGGCGTTGCCATCGATGTCGAAGCGACGTGCGACGCTGACGTTGATCATCCTCTGCGGATACCGCATCAGCGGGGCCGTGAGCTCGGCGAGCCGCTTGCCCGATTCACGCATGATCGCCAGCACCTGCAGCGCCGCGATCAGTCCGTCGCCGGTCGTGGTCTTGTCGAGCCGCAGCAGGTGTCCGGAGGTCTCGCCACCCAGCACGCCATTGCGCTCCTTCAGCAGCGCGAGCACGTAGCGGTCGCCGACCGCGGCCCGCGCGAACGGAATGCCGAGCTCGCGGAAAGCGACCTCGAGGCCGTAATTGCTCATGACCGTGCCGACGACCGGACCGCGCAGCACGCCGGTCTCGTGCATGTGGCGCGCAATCACGTACAACAGCTGGTCGCCATCCACGATGCGGCCCAGGTGATCGACCATGACCAGCCGATCGCCGTCGCCGTCGAGCGCGATGCCCGCGTCCGCACGCACCCCGGGCACGGTGAGCTGCAGCAGTTCGGGCGACGTCGACCCGCAGCCCAGGTTGATGTTGCGGCCATTGGGCGAGCTGCCGATGGGCACTATGTCCGCGCCCAGGTCCGCGAGCACGCGCGGAGCGACCTTGTAGCCCGCGCCGTTGGCGCAGTCGATCACGAGCTTGCAACCCGCGAGATCCATGCCCGCGGGCAGCGTCGACATGCAGAAACGCTGGTACAGCACGCGTTGAGCGTCGACGCGCGCGGCACGCCCGAGGCGGCAGGACTCACGGGTCAGCGCCGGCTCGTCGAGGTGGCGCTCGATCTCCGCTTCGAGCTCATCCGGCAGCTTGCCGCCACTCTGGTCGAAGAACTTGATGCCGTTGTCTTCATAGGCGTTGTGCGAGGCGGAGATCACCACGCCGAAATCACAGCCGAGCCGTTGCACCAGATAGGCGATCCCGGGCGTCGGCAGCGGGCCGACCAGCTGCACGTTGACACCGGCCGCCACGAATCCCGCCTCGAGGGCGGCCTCGAACATGTAGCCGGACAGCCGCGTGTCCTTGCCGACGAGCACCGTGCCACCGCCGGGCGCCAGCACGCGCGCCGCGGCACTCGCGAGCCGGAGCGCGAATTCCACGGTCATCGGATCCCGGCCAACCCGGCCGCGCACACCGTCCGTGCCGAAGTATCTGCGGCTCATGCCTCACCCCTGTCTGCGCCGCAATGCCGCGGCGATCCTGACTGCATCCACGGTGGGCAGCACATCGTGCGCCCGCACGATCCGCGCCCCGTTCATGACCGCCAGCGCGGCCAGCGCCACGCTGCCATACAGCCGTCCGTCGACATCGCGCCCGGTCAACGCGCCGACCATGCTCTTGCGTGACAGACCGACCAGCAGCGGCACACCCGGTGCGGCCAGCGCCGGAAGAGCGGCCAGCAGCTGCAGATTATGCTCGAGCGTCTTGCCGAAGCCGAAACCCGGATCGATCACGATGCGTGACACGTCGATGCCCGCCGCGCGGGCGGCCTGCACGCGCTCGGCCAGGAAGGCGGCGACTTCAGCCACGACATCGTCGTAGCGGGGAGCGGCCTGCATGGTCGCGGGCTCGCCCTGCATGTGCATCAGGCACACCGCCACGCCGGCCGCCGCGCAGAACTCCAAGGCACCCGGGGCCGCGAGCGCGGTGACATCGTTGACCATCACGGCGCCTGCGGCAACTGCGGCGCGCATGACCTCGAGGCGGCGTGTGTCAACCGACACCGGCACGCCGATCCGGGGCGCCAGTGCCGCCACCACCGGAACCACGCGGGCGATTTCCTGTTCGACCGAGACCGGCTGCGCACCCGGCCGCGTCGATTCCCCACCGACGTCGATGAGCGCGGCCCCCTCTGCGACCAGCCGCCCGGCGTGGGCAATGGCCCGGTCCTGATCCAGGTACCGGCCACCATCAGCGAAGGAATCCGGCGTGACGTTGACGACACCCATGACCACGGGCTCGTCGAGTGACAGGCGGTGCGCGCCACACTGCAGATGCATGCGGGATCGTGTGCCAGACGCGGCCGGGCCTCGCGCGGCGCGGGCGGCCCCGCGGGCCGCCGCAGGCCGCGCGGTGCTTCAGTGCTGCCCGGCGGGAGGGCCGATCACGGTCCCGGGCGCCGTCGCAGGCGCGCCACCGCTCGGGCGCGGATCGGAGTCGTCCCAGCCTTCCGGAGGCCTGGGCGATCTCCCCGCCATGATGTCCTTGAGCTGCTGCTCGTCGATGGTCTCGTACTTGATCAGCGCCTGCGCCATCGTATCCAGCTTGTCGCGGTTCTCCACCAGGATTGCCTTCGCGTGCCCATAGGCGGCGTCGATCACGCGGCGCACCTCCTCGTCGATGGCATGGGCGGTCACGTCCGACACCTGCTTGTGCTGCGTGACGGACCGGCCGAGGAACACCTCGCCCTGGTCCTCCATGTACGACAGCGGGCCGAGTCGCTCCGACAGCCCCCACTTCGTGACCATGCTGCGGGCGAGACCGGTCGCACGCTCGATGTCGTTCGAGGCTCCCGTCGTCACAGCCTCGGACCCGAAACGCAGCTCCTCCGCGATGCGGCCGCCGAACAGGCTCGCGATCTGGCTCTCGAGCCGGCGCTTGCTGTAGCTGTAACGGTCCTCCTCGGGCAGGAACATGGTCACGCCGAGCGCGCGGCCGCGCGGGATGATCGTGACCTTGTAGACCGGGTCGTGCTCCGGAAGGCTCATGCCGACGATCGCGTGGCCCGCCTCGTGGTAGGCCGTGTTGAGCTTCTCCTGCTCGCTCATGACCATCGAGCGCCGCTCCGCGCCCATCATGATCTTGTCCTTGGCACGCTCGAACTCGTCCATGGTCACGACGCGCTTGTTGGCGCGCGCCGCGAACAGCGCCGCCTCGTTGACGAGGTTCATGAGATCCGCCCCGGAAAAGCCCGGCGTGCCGCGCGCGATGACCGACGGCCTGACGTCATCGGCGACCGGCACCTTGCGCATGTGGACCTTGAGGATCTGCTCGCGGCCGCGCACATCGGGCAGCGGTACCACGACCTGCCGGTCGAAGCGGCCCGGGCGCAGCAGCGCCGGATCCAGCACGTCGGGGCGGTTCGTGGCCGCGATGACGATGATGCCCTCGTTGCCCTCGAAGCCGTCCATCTCGACCAGCAGCTGGTTCAGCGTCTGCTCGCGCTCGTCGTGACCGCCGCCGAGACCCGCACCGCGATGGCGTCCGACCGCATCGATCTCGTCGATGAAGATGATGCAGGGCGCGTGCTTCTTGGCCTGCTCGAACATGTCGCGCACGCGCGAGGCACCGACACCCACGAACATCTCGACGAAGTCGGAGCCGGAGATGGTGAAGAACGGCACCTTCGCCTCGCCCGCGATCGCGCGCGCGAGCAGCGTCTTGCCGGTGCCGGGCGGTCCGACCATCAGCACACCCTTCGGGATCTTGCCCCCGAGCTTCTGGAACTTGCCGGGATCCTTGAGGAAGTCGACGATCTCCTTGACCTCTTCCTTGGCCTCCTCGACGCCGGCCACGTCGGCGAAGGTGATGTTGACCTGGTCCTCGCCGAGCAGCCGCGCGCGGCTCTTGCCGAAGGACATGGCGCCGCGTCCGGCGGCGCCGCCCTGCATCTGGCGCATGAAATACACCCAGACGCCGATCAGCAGCAGGATCGGGAACGACGAGACGAACAGCTGCATCAGGAACGAAGGCCGTTCGGGCGGAGCCGCGTCGAAGGTCACGCCGTGCTGCTGCAGCAGCCCGATCAGCGCCGTGTTGTCCGTCTCCGGGTTGAAGGTCAGGAAGCCCTCACCGCCGGCGCGCTTGCCGACGATCGTGTCTTCCTTGAAGGTGACGGAGCGGACGGTGTTGGTCTTGACCTCGGACAGGAACTGCGAATAGGGCATCACCTGCGGCTGGACGCCGCGATTGCTGAAGGTTGTGAACACCACCATCATCACGACGGCGATGACCACCCACAGCACGATGTTCTTGGTCAGATCGTTCACTGCATCACTCCAGGAAGCCCCAGCCGGTCGCCGAACACTGCATCTGAGACCGCGGGAATTCTCGAAAATTCACGTTACTACACATCGGGGACCCCTCGCCAGCAGATAGACCTCGGGGCTGCGCAGCCGCGAGGCTTTCGGCTTCCTGAGACGCACCTCGACGAAACGCAGCCGCGCATCCCTGAGCAGCGCGTCGAAGCCGGCCCCCTGGAACACCTTCATGAGCACCGCGCCCTGGGGCTTCAGGCGCCGTGCGGCGAAATCCAGGGCCAGCTCTGCCAGGTACATCGCCCGCGGGTGATCCACGGCGTCCACCCCGGTGAGGTTGGGGGCCATATCCGACAACACAAGGTCGACCCCGGCGCCCCCGAGCGTCTCCTCGAGGCGCTCGAGCACCTCCTGCTCGCGGAAATCCCCCAGCAGGAAGGTGACGCCCGGCAGCGGCCCCATCGGCAGCACGTCGATCGCGATCACACGCCCCCGCTCGCCCAGCACGCGACCCACGTACTGGCTCCATCCGCCCGGTGCCGCTCCGAGGTCGACGACAGTCATGCCCGGACGCAACAGGTGCAGGGCACGGTCCATTTCCTGCAGCTTGAACACGGCCCGCGACCGCCAGCCCTCCTTGTGGGCGCGCTGGACGAACTCGTCGTCGAAATGCTCCCGCAGCCACAGGCTGCTCGACTTGCTGCGCTTCGCCATGCTCCGTCCGCTGATCGATCCGGCAGAAATTATCCGCAACCCTATAATGCGCCGATGGAATTGACCGACTCACAGAAGAAGCACCTGCGCGGACTGGGGCATCGGCTCAAGCCCGTCGTCATGATCGGCCAGCACGGGCTCACAGACGGTGTCGTGGCGGAAACCGGGCGCGCACTCACCGATCACGAGCTCATCAAGGTGCGCCTGCGGCTCGGCGATCGCCCGGCGCGCGACGCGACCCTGGATGAACTGCTCAGGCGCACCGGCGCCACACTCGTCCAGCGCGTTGGAAACATCGCGCTCATTTACCTTGAAAACAAGGAGTTACGCCGGATTCTGCTTCCAGATTCGTGAATCTCCGGTGGGCTGCCTGAGGCTCGTTTTCCAGTCGGCAGGAAGCAGTCTCCGTGCTCCGTGGCGGCCTGCAGAACACAGACCTAGAGATATCGAACAGAGACGATCTCGTAGACGCGCTTGCCGCCTGGCGCCGCGACCTCGACCTCATCACCCTCGCACTTGCCCACCATGGCCCGGGCGATCGGCGAGCCGATCGAGATCAGCCCCTGGCGGATGTCGGCCTCGTCCTCGCCAACGATCTGGTACACCGCGCGCTCACCACCTTCGGCCGCCTCGAGTTCGACGGTCGCCCCGAACACCACCTTGTCGGAGCCCGCGAACTGTCCGGGCTCGATGATCTGGGCGTTGCCGAGCCGGGCCTCGATCTCGCTGATGCGGCCCTCGATGAAGCCCTGCTGCTCGCGTGCGGCGGCATACTCGGCATTCTCGGACAGGTCGCCATGCGCTCGGGCCTCGGCGATCGCCTTGATGACGGCAGGCCGGTCCTCGCTCTTGAGCTTCTTCAACTCGGCACGCAGCTTCTCCGCGCCACGTGCCGTGATCGGCGTGCGTTTCACGCGTGCAACTCCCGGTGCAGGTCCTGAAGACGATTGACGTCCGCGTTGTCCAGATGGTCGAGCGCGTCGCAGGTGGCATACGCGGCTGCAATGGTCGTGTAGTAGGTGACCTTGCGGAACACGGCCTCGCGGCGGATCGAGCGCGACTCGCGAATGCCCTGCCGGCCCTCGGTCGTGTTGATGATGAGGCTGATCTCGTCGTTCTTGATCATGTCAACGATGTGCGGCCGCCCTTCGCTGACCTTGAAGGCCGGGCGGCAGGCGACACCCGCCGCCGCCAGCGCGGCGGCGGTTCCTGCGGTGGCGACGATATCGAAGCCGCGGGCCGTCAGTCGCCGCGCGATCTCGACGGCACCCGGCTTGTCACGGTCGCGCACGCTGATGAGGCAGACCCCGCGGGTCGGCAGCACGACACCGGAGCCAGCCTGCGCCTTGGCGTAGGCCTCGCCGAAGGTCCTGCCGGTCCCCATGACCTCGCCCGTCGATTTCATCTCGGGGCCGAGGATGGGATCGGCCTCCGGGAACTTGTTGAACGGGAACACGGCCTCCTTGACGGAGTAATAGGCGGGGACGTGCTCCACCGTTGCGCCCTGCTCGGCGAGCCGCCGGCCCGTCATCACGCGCGCGGCAATCTTGGCGAGCGGCATGCCGGTGGCCTTCGACACGAACGGCACCGTGCGCGAGGCCCGCGGATTGACCTCCAGCACGTACACCAGACCGTTCTGGATCGCGAACTGCACGTTCATGAGTCCCACGACGCCGAGCGCCCGGGCCATGCTGCGCGTCTGCTCGCGCAGTTCCTGCTGCACCTCCCGCGACAGCGAGGCGGGCGGCAGCGAGCAGCTCGAATCGCCGGAATGGACGCCGGCCTGCTCCACGTGTTCCATGATGCCACCGATCAGTACGTGCTCGCCGTCGCAGATCGCGTCGACGTCGACCTCGATCGCGACATCGAGGAACCGGTCGAGCAGCACAGGGCTGTCGTTCGAGACCTTGACGGCCTCGGTCACGTACTGGCGCAGTTCCTCCTCGGTGTACACGACCTCCATGGCCCGTCCGCCGAGTACGTAGGACGGACGCACGACCAGCGGGAAGCCCACCTCGCGCGCCAGCGCGACCGCCTGCTCTTCATTACGCGCTGTGGCGTTCGCCGGCTGGCGCAGCCCCAGCTCGTGGATGACCTTCTGGAAGCGCTCGCGGTCCTCCGCGGCGTCGATCGAATCCGGAGACGTACCGATGATCGGGGCCCCGGCCGCAGCGAGCGCCCGCGCGAGCTTGAGCGGCGTCTGCCCGCCGTACTGCACGATCACGCCCGCGGGCTTCTCGATGTCGATGATCTCCATGACGTCTTCGAAGGTCAACGGCTCGAAGTACAGCCGGTCGGAGGTGTCGTAGTCCGTCGACACGGTCTCCGGATTGCAGTTGACCATGATGGTCTCGAAACCATCCTCGCGCAGCGCGAGCGCGGCGTGCACGCAGCAGTAGTCGAACTCGATGCCCTGGCCGATGCGGTTGG
>CAYWMY010000099.1:0-9065 GCA_964459405.1 uncultured Steroidobacteraceae bacterium
TGCACCGGCATGCGGACCGCGGCCGCCACCGCCAGCACGCAGAAGACCAGCACGGTCACCGCCTGCAGGGTGCCCCGCCGGATGAGTGCGTCGAACACTTCAGGATCCCGTGGTGATGCGCACGGGCTGGCGGTTGCGCAGCCGCTCGTTGCCACGCACGACGACGCGGTCGCCGGGCTGCAGGCCCTCGAGAATCTCGACCTGCGCGCCGCCACGGCCGATCTTCACGCGACGCTCGAGCGCGATGCGGCCGCCGGAGCCGGCGTCCTGCACGACGAAGACGCTGTGGCTGCCGTCGGGATAGGTCAGCAGCGCATCGCGCGGGATCAGCAGCGCCTCGCGGGAGCCGGCCAGCGCGACGACGGCGGTCGCCGAGGTGCCGGGCAGCAGCCGGCCGGCCGCACCGTCGACCAGCACGCGGACCAGGAAGGTCCGTGCGGTGGGGTCGCTGACCGGTACGCGCGCCACGATGCGCCCGGGCAGCGACTCGCCGTGCAGCGAGTCCGCGAACACGCGGACCACCGCGTCCTCGCGGATCGCCCCGAAGCGCTCCTGTGGCGCCTGCAGGTCGAGGCGCACGCGATCGGTCGCGACCAGTTCCAGGACGGGTGTGCCGCGCGCGACCCATTCGCCCACATCCGTGAGGCGCCGGGCGACGACGCCCGCGAACGGGGCCGGCACGACGTGGCGGCGCACCAGCTCGGCCTGCTCGCGCAGGGCGGCCTGGCTCGCGGCCAGGGCCGCGGCGGCGAGCTTCGCCTCGGCCTCGCGGCGTGCGAGTTCGGTCTCGGGCAGGTGTTTCTCCGCGACCAGGCGGCGCGCCTCCGTGACGAGGCGCTGGGCTTCCTCCGAGCGGGCGCGGGCCTCGGCGGTGCCGGCGCGCGCGCGTTCCAGCGCCAGCCTCGCGACGGCGGCATCGAGCTCGAGGAGTGGCGCACCCGACTTGACGCGATCACCGGCATCGACGTGCAGCCGTGCGACGAGTCCATCGACCCGCGGCGACAGCCGGGCGCTGCGCTCGGCCGTGAGGGTTCCGGTCAGCCGGATCTCTTCCGTGGTCTGCGACTGCCGCGGTACGGCCACGACGACCGGAGCGGCATCCTGCGCCAGGGTGCAGGCAACGGGGAGACATACGAGCAGGGCCGCGCCGAGGGCGCGAAGCGGGTTGCGGCGCATTCCCAGAAGTCCTCGAGCGAGGCCAGACGATGGACGAATCAAGCTGACCCGGGGCAGCGCGGAAAGTTCGAACCGGGCCGGGCGAGACCGGCCCCGACGTGAGGGGCCGCGCCAGCCTGCCGATACTGCGGCGGTCTCCAGTTACTGTGGTGGCGGTCAGCGCCGCGGCGCGCCGAGCGAGATCAGCGCCTGGAAGTTCCGCTGCAGCGCCTCGGCCGAGTCGCTCGAGTAGTTGACGTTGACGAACAGTACCTGGTCCACGAGGCCGTCGTAGGCCTCGAGCTGCCCGCGCGCACGCTCGAGCGGCCCCGAGATCGCCACCGTGTCGATGACGTCATCGGTGAAGGCCTCCATGGCCTTCTCGATGCGGCCCTCCGGCACGTGGCGTGCGGCCGCGTCGGCGGCCCTGGAAAACCCCTGTTCGCGCAGCACGAAGTCGTAATAGGGATGGGGCAGCGGCGCATACAGGTGACAGATCGCCGAGCGCACGGCGTCGCGCGCGGCATCGAGATCCGCACCGACCGACACCATGGGCGCGACGTAGGCGCGCAATCTCGCGGGATCGCGTCCGGCCGTTTCGGCGGCGGTGCGGAAGCGCGGCAGCACGACCTCGCGCACATAGGCCGGCGACAGCAGCGCGCCCAGCGCGATGCCATCGGCGACCTCGGCTGCGATCGCCATCATCTTCGGATACAGCGCCGCGAGCAGTACCGGAATCGTGCGGCGCAGCGGCTGCACGGCGGGCGGCCAGTGCATGCGATGCATGCGGCCTTCCCAGTGCAGCGTCTCGCCGCGCGGCGTCTCGACCGCTTTCTTGAGCAGCGTGACGTACTCGCGCATCTTGAGCAGCGGCCGTTCCATGGGCACGCCCTGCCACTCCTCGTTGATGTGCTTGTTGCCGCTGCCGATGCCGAGCACCAGCCGGCCGCCCGAGAGCTCGTCGAGGTCGACGGCGCTCATGGCCGCGAGCCACGGCGAACGGCCGTAGGTGTTCAGGATGTAGGTTCCGATCTCGACGCGCTGCGTGGCCATCGCGATGGCGGCGAGACCCACGAAACCGCTGCGCCAGGCTTCGCACAGGTAGATCGAGTCGAGTCCGGCGTCCTCGGCCTGTCTCGCGAGCCGCGCCATCTGCTGGATCGTCGTGCCGCCGCCGGAGAAAATGAGTCCGTAACGCATCTCGGGTGCCCCTTGGGGATGTTCGGCTGGTCGCGACGCGCCTTCGCGGGCGCGACCTCGCGGGATCGCAGCGTACCGCAATCAGGGGCGGCCTTGTTCACCGTGGCTCGGGCTCCTATCCTGCGACCACGGCCGGGAGCGGGCCGTGTTCGACCCGATGCGGCGCGCACGGCAGCCGTCGTGCCGGCCGCACCCGGCTGGGCGAGCACGAGGGGGGCAAGATGATCGAGACGCGCAAGACCTTCTGCCGGTTCTGCCACGCGAACTGTGCCATCGAGGTCGATGTCCAGGACGGCCGGCCCGTGCGGGTGCGCGGCGACACCTCGGACCCGGTCTTTGGCGGCTACACCTGCATGAAGGGACGCGAGCTGCCGCGCCAGACACTGCACCCGGAGCGTCTGCGCATGTCGCAGCGGCGCCTGGACGACGGCCGCTTCGCGCCAGTCGCGACGCAGAGCGCGCTCGATGACATCGCCGCGCGGCTGGCCGCGATCCGCGACCGGCACGGTGCACGCGCGATCGCGACCTACAACGGCTCCTACGCCTTCCAGAACTCGGCGGCGCTCGCCGTGGCCTGGGGCTTCCAGAAGGGCCTGGGCTCGCCCGGCTATTACACCAGCGTCACGATCGACCAGCCGGCCAAGGTCTACATGCCGGCGCGCGTGGGCACCTGGCTGGGCGGCACGCACAGCTTCTCGAATTCCGACGTGCTGCTGATGATCGGCAACAACCCGCTCATTTCGCACTACGCGCCGCCCGGCAGCCTGCCGCCCTTCAGTCCCTCGCGACGGCTGCGCGACGCGAAGGCACGCGGGCTCAAGCTGATCTGCATCGATCCGAGGCGCACGATGGTCGCGGCGCTGGCCGACATCCACCTGCAGCTGCGCCCCGGCGAGGATGCGACGCTGCTCGCGGGCCTGCTGAACGTGATCCTCGCGGAGCAGCGCCATGACCGCGCGTTCTGCGATCGCTACGTCGAGGGGCTCGAGGCGCTGCGTGCGGCGGTGGCGCCGTTCACGCCCGATTACGTCGCGCGGCGTGCCGATGTCGATGCCGGTGCGCTGGTCGCGGCCGCGCGCCTGTTCGCGATGGGGCCGCGCGGCATCGCGGCCACCGGCACGGGACCCGAGTTCGCGCCGCGCAGCACGCTCACCGAGCATCTGGTTGAGGCCCTGAACATCGTCTGCGGCCGCTTCTGCCGCGAGGGCGAGGTCTCGCCGGTGCCACGCGTGCTGTCGCCGGCCGTACCGCGCAAGGCGCAGGTGCAGCCGCCCGCACCGCAGTGGGGCGAGGGTTTTCCGAAGGCGCGCGTGCGCGGTCTCACCGCGCTCGGCGAGGAGATGCCGACCACCACGCTGGCCGACGAGATCCTGCTGCCCGGCGAGGGCCAGATCCGCGCGCTGCTGTGCATCGGCGGCAATCCGCTGATCGCGTGGCCGAACCAGATCAAGGTGCAGCGGGCGCTGCAGTCGCTCGAGCTGCTGGTGTGCGTTGACATCAAGATGTCCCAGACCGCGCGGCTCGCGCACTACGTCATCGCGCCGCAGGTGTCGCTGGAGCGCGACGACATCACGATCCTGTCGGAGTGGTGGTACGAGGAACCCTACGCGCGCTATACCGATGCGGTGCTGCAGCCTCCGCCCGGGACTCTCGACGAGTGGGAGTTCTTCTGGGAGCTGGCACGACGGCTCGGCACGGAAATTCCGACGGCGGGTGGACCGCTGCCCATGGATCGCAGGCCGACGAAGTTCGAGGTGCTGGAGAGAATCACCCACGGCGCCCGTGTGCCGCTTGCGCGCGTGCGTGAGGAGACGCGGGACGGGGGCAGGGTCTTTCCCGAGGCGACGGTGCGCGTGCAGCCGGCCGATGCGGATGCGGCGGGGCGCTTCCAGCTCGCGCCCGCGGGTGTCACTCGGGAACTCGACGAGCTGCGCGCGGAGCCGCTCGCTGCCGTGGACGGCGACTGGGCCGCGACACACCTGCTGATCTGCCGCCGCTCGCGCAACTATTACAACTCCACCGGGCACGACCTCGAGGCGCTGCGCCGCAAGGGCGTCACCAATTTCGCGTACCTGAACGCTGCGGACCTCGCGGGCCTCGGTGTGAACGAGGGTGATCTGGTCGAGATCGCGGTACCGCATGCCAGCATCCTCGGCGTCGTGCGGGCCACCGACGAGCTCAAGCCTGGCGTCGTGTCGATGTCACACGCATTCGGCGACGATCGCGTGGACGTGGCCGCGGTGCTCGCGCGCGGCGCGCCGACCAACCGGCTCGTGAACGACGAGGTGGAGTACGACCCGATCACGGGCCAGACCCGGCAGACCGCGATCCGGGTACGCGTGAGACGGATTCCCGCGGCGGCATGATGCGGTCGTGCGGCCCGGAGCCGGCGCGGGGCCCTCAGGATACCGGCGCCAGCAGGCGCCAGGCCGCGACCACGGTCATGACCAGCGCCGTGCCGTAGCACAGCAGTCGGGCCACGACGCCCGTGTGGATGTGGACATCGTGCAGGCTGTGGAAGATGCGGTGGGCCGCATGCCAGGCGAACAGCGCGATCACCAGGAAGAGAAAGGCCATGCCCAGCGGATGCTGCGCGAAGGCGAGCACGCGCGCATGGCTGAAGGCTTCACGCGGCAGCAGCCAGCCGAGCGGCAGCGCAAAGCCGGTGAGGAACACCAGCATGGCTCCGAGCAGCGCGGAGAGCATGCCGCCCGCGCCGAACAGGCTCCAGAAGACCGGTGCATTCGAGCGCTTCATGAGGCGAGGCTCCGGATCACGGCGAACAGCGCCACGGACGACAGCAGGGCGGCGACGAGGCCTGCACGCGTGATGAGCCGCGGATTCACGCGGCGCCCGCCGGCGAACATCATCGGCAGGGTCTTGGGCATGATCTCGAACCAGCTCAGCGTGTGGTAGACCATCGCGACCAGCAGCACCGCGTGCAGCAGCAGGGACAGCGGACTGCGCAGCCACTGCACCCATGCCGCCCAGGCGGCTTCGCCGCGCATCAGGCACAAGAGGCCGGCGAGCAGCAGCAGCGCGTACAGTGCGACGCCCACAGCCGTGGCCTCGCGGGCCATGTAACGCATGAAGAACGGATCGCGTCGCCACCAGGCACCCATCGGGCGCAGATACGGCCGGCGCGCGCTGACGACGGGCTCGTTCACGGCCTGCTCCTTGCGTCGCTCGACGCGGGGCGCAGCCAGCGCAGGAAGTAGTCCTTCGCGCTGTTGACCTTGTTCTGGTTCACGGCGTGCGCCGGATCCACGCCCTTGGGACAGACCTCCGAGCAGTAGCCGACGGCGGTGCAGGACCAGACGCCTTCCTCGGCGTTCACGATCGCCATGCGGTCGGCCTGCGCGCCGTCGCGCGAATCGGCGTTGTAGCGATGCAGCAGCGCGAGGATGCCCGGACCCGTGAAGCCTGAGTCGAGCCCGTACTGCGGGCACGCCGCGTAGCACAGCATGCAGTTGATGCAGGAGCTGAACTGCTCGTACAGGTCGCGCTGCGCCGGAGTCTGCAGGTACTCGCCCTCGGCCAGCGTGCGCGGTACCTTCGGCACGATGTACGGCTTGATGCTCTCGAGCTTGCCGATGAAATCGGCGGCCGTGACCACGAGGTCGCGCTCGATCGGGAAGTGCGCGAGCGCCTCGACGCGCAGCGGTCCCGGATGGTAGTCGCGCAGGAAGGTGTGGCAGGCGAGCTTCGGTTTGCCGTCGATCATCATGCCGCAGCTGCCGCAGATGGCCATGCGGCACGACCAGCGGAAACTCAGCGTGCCGTCCAGCTCGTCCTTGATGTACTGCAGGCCCTGCAGCACCGAGGTGTCGTGCGTGAACGGCACGGTGTAGCACTGGGTGACCGGTTCGTGGTCCTGCTCGGGTCGATAGCGCAGGACCTCGATCGTGATCTGGCGGCCGGTCTCAGGCATGGGAGCGTCCTCCTGCGGTCGGCGCATCGCGCAGGGCGTCGGCCTTCTCGCCCGCGGCGCCATAGGCCCGGGTGCCGGGTGGCGAGCGGGTGATCCTGACATCGCTGTAGCTGATCTTCGGCGCGTCGCGGCCCGCATACGCTGCAAGGCTGTGCTTGAGGAAGTTCACGTCGTCGCGTTCGCCGAAGCCGTCGAGCCGCTGGTGCGAACCGCGCGATTCCCGCCGGTTCAGCGCCGAGTGCGCCATCGCACGCGCGACATCGAGCTGGAAGCCCAGTTCGATGGCGAGCAGCCATTCGGTGTTCCAGACGCTGGAACGGTCGTCCAGCCGCAGCCTGGCGCAGCGGTCGAGGAGTTCGTCGAGCTTGTCGCAGGTCGCCTGCATCTCGCTGCCGGTGCGGTAGATGCCGCATCCCTGCTCCATGCTGCGCGCCATTTCCGTGCGCAGCACGGACAGACGCTCCGTGCCTCCTTCGTGCCGGACGACGGCGAGCGCACGCTCGCGTGCCGTTTCCGCCAGCTGCAGGAGCCCGTGGTCGGAGCGCGGCGGCGTGCGTTCGGCGTACCGCGCCGCTTCCACGCCGGCGACCTTGCCGAACACGAGCAGCTCCGTCAGCGAGTTCGAGCCCAGGCGGTTGGCGCCGTGGATGCCGACGCTCGAACACTCGCCTGCGGAATAGAGCCCTGCGAGCGGTGCCGCGGTGCGGAGGTCCGCGAGGATGCCGCCCATGGTGTAGTGCACCGCGGGCAGCACCGGAATCGGCGCCTGCGCGGGATCGATGCCGAGGTACTGCTCGGCGAGCTCGTAGATCTGCGGCAGCCGTTCGCGCAGATACGCCTCGCCCAGATGCCGCAGGTCCAGATGCACGACGGGGCCGTGCGGCCCGTCGATGGTGCGGCCTTTCTGTTTCTCGTGCCAGTAAGCCTGGCTCAGCCGGTCGCGCGGCCCGAGCTCCATGAACTTGTTGCGCGGCCGGTCGCCGGCGGGGCCGAGGCCGTAGTCCTGCAGATAGCGGTAACCGTCCTTGTTGAGCAGGAAGCCGCCCTCGCCGCGACAGGCCTCGGTGAACAGCAGCCCCGTGCCCGGCATGCAGGTCGGGTGGTATTGCACGAACTCCAAGTCGCGCAGCGGCACACCATGGCGATAGGCGAGCGCCATGCCATCGCCGGTCACGATCCCGCCGTTGGTGTTCTCGCGAAACACCCGTCCAGTGCCGCCCGTGGCGATGACCACGGCACCCGCCTGGATCAGGTGGAAGCGGCCCGTCGCGATCTCGATCGCCACGACGCCGCGCACCCGGCCGTCCTCGACCACGAGGTCCGTGACGAAGAATTCGTCGAAGCGACGGATCGAGGGGTACTTGATCGAAGTCTGGAACAGCGTGTGCAGCATGTGGAAGCCGGTCTTGTCGGCGGCGAACCACGTGCGCTCGATCTTCATGCCGCCGAATGCCCGCACGTTGACGTGACCGTCGGGCCTGCGGCTCCATGGGCAGCCCCAGTGCTCCATCTGCACCAGTTCCTCGCGTGCCCGCGCGACGAAGAACTCCACGACGTCCTGCTCGCAGAGCCAGTCGCCACCCGAAACCGTGTCGTTGAAGTGGTGCTCGAGGCTGTCGCTCTCCTGCGTCACGGCGGCCGCGCCGCCCTCGGCGGCCACGGTGTGACTGCGCATGGGATAGACCTTCGAGACCAGCGCGACCGTCAGGCGGGGACTGGTCTCGGCCACCGCGATCGCCGCGCGCAGGCCGGCACCGCCGGCACCGACGATGACGACATCCGCCTTGAAGGCTTCCATGGCGAGTCCCTTCAGCGTGTCCAGATCAGTTGCTGATAGAGGCCACCGAACCAGGTGCGTGCGATGCGCGCGCGCGGGCCGGCACCCTCGGGCAGATAGCTCTCGACCGTATGGCGCCAGAGGTCCATGGCGTAGGGCTCGAACCTGCGGAATACCGCGGCCATCAGCGGCTTGAGCGGATGCCAGGGCACCGGGCGATGGTAGTCGACGATGACGATCCGGCCGCCGGGCCGGACCACGCGCAGCGCCTCGGCCAGCGTGCCCCGCCGCACGGCTTCGGGTTGCTCGTGCAGCAGGAAGAACAACAGCGCCTGATCGACGCTGGCATCGGGCAGTTCGAGCGCCGAGGAATCACCGTGCAGCAGGGTCACCCGCGGGTCGGATGGCAGCTTCGCGCGCAGGTTCTTGAGCTGGATCGGCAGGATATCCACGATGTCGAGCCGGGCAGCGGGCGCCAGCCGCGCGAGCAGGCGCGGCGTGAGGTTGCCGTAGACACAGGCGATCTGCAGCGTGTTGCCCTGGATCGTGCGGCCCAGGGCGTCGAGGGCGTGATCGCGCAGGCGCGCGTAGTTGCCGAACAGGATGGTGTTGACGAGCCATTCGTGCTCGAACAGGTTCACGGCCCGCGGGTGCACGTAGGCCCACCAGTAGACTTCCTGGAGGTAACGGGGGATCTCGAGCGTGCCCCGCTGGGGCCGATCGCAGGAAACCAGCGCGGTCTCGCCGCTCATCGTCATGGGGACACCCCCCGAAGCCGAGCGCCGACGAGGCACGCGTCGTCGCCTTGTGCGAGGGTGCGAGAGTATCCGCCTCCGCCCTCGACCGCTGCCGCTGCGAGGCCGTGGGAAGCGCGCTGCACGAGCGGGTGGGGAACCCGGGCAGCGACTCTCGCGACGGTGGCGCGACGGGACATGCGCTTGCGCTTCTGTGTTTCTCTGGACCCGTTCGCTTGGCATGCTAACGCACGCGCCCTGGCGGCAC
>CAYWMY010000100.1:0-9000 GCA_964459405.1 uncultured Steroidobacteraceae bacterium
TGGAGCGGACGCCGCCGCGCCGCTCATCGCTGGCCTGGCGGCCGCTGACACGGACGCCGCCGCGCCGTTCATCGCGGGTCCGGCGGCCGTCGCCGTCGTGACGCTCGCGGCGTGGAGGCCGGTGCGATCGTGCGCGTGACCATGATCGTGCGCGTGGTCGTGAGCCACGGCCGCGCAGCGCTCGCAGTTCACCCAGCCGGAATCGCCGTTGACGTAGTGTTCCTTCTTCCAGATCGGGACGCGGTGCTTGACCTCGTCGATGATGTAGCGGCAGGCCGCGAACGCCTCGCCGCGGTGCGGGCTCGCGACGCCGACCCACACGGCGATGTCGCCGATGCTGAGCGAGCCGACGCGATGCACGCAGCGCGCGTCGTGGACACCGAAGCGCTGGATCGCCTCCTCGATGATGCGCTCGCCCTCGCGCACGGCTAGCGTGATGAAAGCCTCGTACTCCAGACGCGTGACCGGCTGGCCTTCGTTCTCGTTGCGCACCCAGCCTTCGAAGCTGACAAAGCCGCCACAGCCGCCGTCGGCGAGCGAACGCGCGAGTGCCGCGATGTTGGGAGCTGACTCGATGAACTCGAAGCGTGCGGCCACGTGGGTTCCCTTCGCCAGGCGGCTCAGCCGCCCGCCACCGGCGGGATGAAGACCAGCTCGTCGCCATCGCGCAGCGGCACATCCCAGTCGGAAAACTCGTCGTTGACCGCGACGCGCACGCTGTCGCGCTTCAGATTGAAGCCATGGCGCGCGCGCAGTTCCTCATAGACGGCCGCCGGAGTCGTGGCGGTGGTCTCCAGGGTCTCGGCGTTGCGCCCGGCCTTCTCGCGGAGCACGGCGTAGTACTTGATCTCGAATTTCGGCATGTTCGGACGATCTCCCTCAGGCCGGGCCGGGTTGCGCTGCCACCTGCGCGGCCCGGTACTCCTCCGGCGTGTTGACGTTGTCGAGCGCATGGTCGTCCGCGAGATCGATGAGCCGCACCCGCGGACCCCCCAGGAACTTGCGCGGACAGATGCGGCCGCTGGCGAGGAAGGCGTGCAGCGGCTCGCGGCTCGCGGGCTCGTAGATCGCGCAAAGCGGTTCCGGCAGGCCGTCCCAGGCGCTGCGATACGCGGTTGCGAGCTGCGTGGTGTCGCGCTCGGCGAGCAGCCGCTCCAGCGTGGCGCGGTCGAGCCGCGGCAGGTCGCAGGCGACCACGAGCCAGGCGTGGTCGGGGTGGCGGTCGAGCGCCGACAGGATGCCCGCGATGGGCCCCTCGGCGGACACCTGGTCCACGATCTGCGGCAGCGTGGCGCGCAGCGGTTCGTCGCGCTGGTCAGCGCGCACCGATACGAACGCGCGTTCAGTGACCGCCGCGACGAGTTCCCAGGCCGCGAGCAGCTGCGGCTTCCCGCCGTACTCGAGCACGGCCTTGTCGCGCTGCATGCGTGTCGAGCGGCCACCGGCGAGTACCAGACCGTAAACCGGCGACGTCACGGTGCCGCCTCCGGCTGCCGTTCGCCCGTATCGATGCCGCGGGCCAGGAAGTCGCTCTTGCCGCCGGTCTTCTCGATGAGCCGCGTGTCCGTGATGACCATGTCGTGTGACAGCGCCTTGCACATGTCGTAGACCGTGAGCGCGGCGACCGAGGCGGCCGTCAGCGCCTCCATCTCGACGCCGGTCTTGTGCTGCACGGCGACGGTCGCACGGATCACGACCACGCCATCCGGATCCATGTGGATCGCGATCCGGCAGGCATCGAGCGGCAGCGGATGGCAGAAGGGAATCAGCTCATGCGTGCGCTTGGCCGCCATGGTGCCGGCGATGATCGCGGTCTGGAACACCGGGCCCTTGCGCGTGCTGAAGCCCTGCGACTCGAGCGTGGCGGCGACGTGCCCGGGCAGCACCACGCGCGCCTCGGCGATGGCGGTGCGTTGCGTCACGGCCTTGTGGCCGATGTCGACCATCGTCGGCTGGCCATGGACGTCGACGTGGGTGAGACCGCCGTTCATGATCTCAGCCGCCGATGTAGTTCATCTCGATCTTGCGCAGCGGCTGCTCGGCCCGCAGCTTCTGGCGCAGCTCGCTGTAGCGGTCGGCGCGGGCGCCCCAGACCCCGCGGATGCGCTCGATCAGCGCATCGTCGTCCTCGCCGGCGCGCAAGGGCGCGCGCAGGTCCGTGCCCTGGGTTGCGAACAGGCAGGTGTACAGCGAACCTTCCGAGGACAGCCGCACGCGTGTGCAGTCGCCGCAGAAGGGCTGCGACACCGAGGAGATGAAGCCGATCTCGCCAGCGCCGTCATCGAAGGCATAGCGCTCCGCGACCTCGCCGCGATAGTCGGCGCGTACCGGCGAGATCGGCCAGCGCGCATGCACGCGTTCCATGAGTTCGCGCGATGGCACGACCTTCCCGGGTTCCCAGTGGTTGCGGTTGCCGACGTCCATGTACTCGATGAAACGCACCGTGACGCCCGTGCCGCGGAAGTGCTCGACCATGTCGAGCACCGTGTGATCGTTGACGCCGCGCTGCACGACCGTGTTGATCTTGATCGGCCCCATGCCCGCGAGCTGCGCGGCCTTGATGCCCGCCAGCACTGCGTCGAGGCCGTCGAATCCCCCGGACAGGTGCCGGAACACGGCGCGATCCAGCGAATCGAGGCTGACCGTGACGCGCTTGAGCCCGTTGGCGGCCAGCGACGCCGCATGCTGTGCGAGCAGCACCCCGTTGGTCGTCAGGGCCAGGTCCTGGACTCCTTCGATGCAGGCGAGGTCGCCGATCAACTCGGCCAGGTTGGCGCGCAGCAACGGTTCGCCACCCGTGAGCCTGAGCTTGCGGGTGCCGAGGCGCACGAACAGCCGCGCGAGCCGCACGATCTCGTCGAAAGCGAGGCGCTCGCGCGAATTCAGGAACCGGTAGCTCTCGCCATACGTCTGCTTCGGCATGCAGTACGGACAGCGGAAGTTGCAGCGGTCCATCACCGAGATGCGCAGATCGGTCAGCGGCCGGCCGCGCGTGTCCACGACGGGCCCGCGACCCTTGATCGGCAGGACGGATGGTGTTTCGTTCATGACTTACCAGTAATAGAGCGGCGCGACCGTGCCGGGTTCCAGTTCCACGGGGCCCGGCGGCAGCTCCACGAAAGCGGCCGTGCCGGCCAGCCGGATGAAATCCCCGGACCCGCCCGTCGCTTTGGGCCGCGCCAGCAGCCGGCCTGAAGCATCGTACTCCAGCCGTACCGGCAGGAAATACGCCAGACGCGCATGGAACTGTACACCTTCGGCGAGCGCGGCCTGGACGGCGGGTGCCGGGGTCAGACCCGCCATACGCTCGAGGGCGCCCGCGACGTAGCGGGCCATGCAGACCATGACCGAAACCGGGTTGCCGGGCAGGCCGAACACCAGCTGGCCCGCGGGCCCGACACCGAACCACAGTGGCCGGCCGGGGCGCTGCGCGACCTTGTGGAAACACTTGCGCACGCCGAGTGCCTCGAGCGCCTGCGGCACGAAATCGAACTGGCCGGCGGACACGCCACCCGACAGCAGGATCAGGTCCCGCGCCGCGAGTTCGGCCTCCAGCATGGCTTCGATGGTCGCGCGATCGTCGCGCGCGTGGCGCAGCACGATGTCGGTCCAGCCGCGGCGCGCGAGCGCCGCGGCCAGCGCATAGGGGTTCGAGCGGCGGACCTGGTGAGCGGCGATCGGGTGGCCCGGGTCGATGAGCTCGTCGCCGGTGCTCACGATCGCGATGCGCGGCAGGCGGCTCACCTGCAGTTCGGCACGCCCCGTGGACGCCGCGATCGCGATCTCGACGGGCCCCAGGCGCACGCCCGCGGCCAGCACCTCGTCATGGGCGCGCGCGTCGCTGGCCTGGCGATGCACGTTCATCCAGGGCTGCACGGCCACGTCCGGGTCGATTTCGACCTCCTGGCCGTTGACCTTGATGCGCTCGACCGGGATGACCGCATCGCAGCCGGCCGGCAGCACGGCCCCGGTCATGGACTCGATGGCCAGGGCGGGCGAGGACAGCGTCGCGATGGGCGCGCCTGCGGGTGCCACGCCGCCCAGCTGGAAGCGGCGCCGGCCGGCCGCGACGGCGGCGCTCGCGATCGCGATGCCATCCATCGCAACGCGGTCGAACGGTGGCTGGTCGCGCTCGGCCTGCAGCGTCTCGCGCAGGCAGCGGCCGAAGCTCGCCGTGAGCGGCAGGGTCTCGACCGGGAGCAGCCGGACGCTGGACGCGATCCGGGCGTCCGCCTCCCCGGGCGTCAGCATCAACGCCGTCCCGGCCCGATCCGGCGGGCCGGCGGGACCGGCTGCCCCGGTTGGCGGGTCATGACTTGGGCTGACGGGCCTTGTAGGCGCGCAGCTGCTCGTTGAAACGCGCGGCCAGCTCGGAAACCTCGTCCACGGCCGCGTTGTTCTGCGTGGCCTGGCGCGCCTTGATCTGCTTCTTCTGTTCCTCGGTCAGGTTCGGGTCGGCCAGCTCCGTGCTGGCTGCCTCATCGAGGCACTTCGTGAACGCCGTGACATCGGCATCGAACTGCCGCACGGCCTTCTGCCCCGCGATCATTTCCTCGAGCGTGGCGGTATGTCCGTCGGGCAGCTGCGCGGGCTTCTGCGGGTAAGTGCAGTCGGCGTACGCCAAGGGGGTGGCGAGGCAGGCGCAGGTGGCCAGTACGGCAAGCTTTCGGGTCTTCATGGGGTCGGTCTCCAGGGCTGTCGGGAAGTCCACGCCGCCGGCTGGGTCAAGCCATGTCCCGTACCGGCTCCCGGCGGCTCCCCGAGTTTAGCTCAGCGTGCCGGCCACCGGCAGGCGTCGCAGGGTCGCATGGACCTCGGCCACGATCGCGAGTGCGATGGAGGCCGGCGAGTCGGCGCCGATGTCGAGGCCGATCGGGGCGTGCAGGCGTTGTGTCAGTCGCGCGGCCAGCTCGGGCGTCAGGCAGTCGAGCAGGCGCTGGCGGCGCCGGCGCGGGCCCAGCAGGCCGACATAGCGCAGGTCCGCAGCCGCCAGCGCGCGCACGTAGCGCTCATCGGCGACGAGGTGATGGCTCATCACGACTGCCGCGGTCCAGGGTTCGGCCGTGACGAGTGCGTGGGCCGCGGCCTCGTCCACGAGCAGGCGGCGATCCGCGCGCTCGAAACCGGGCCGCGCCAGATAGCCGGGCCGGTGGTCGCCGACCGTCACGGGCCAGCCGAGCGCCTGGAAACCTGCCACGACCGGCACCGCATCGGGGCCGGCGCCGAGCACCAGGATGCGCGGCAGCGGCGTGATCGTCTCCCGCCAGCCGGTGACGGCGTGGCCATCGACAGATCCCGAGAAGTGTGCGCCCGTTGTGGCCGGCACCGCGGTGGCCGTGAGCGCGCGCAGCCGCGCCAGATCGTCCGCGGCGACACCGGCGGGCGCGCTGGCGGCGCCCGCGGCGGGCTCGACCCAGGTGGTGCCGGGCGGAAGCCGCGGATGCTCCGAGGCCGTCACGAGCAGCAGCTCGGCCGCATGCGGGCCCCGATGGGCCGCCGCGACGGCCGCGAACGGATGCCAGCCATTCGCGGCGTCGAGACGCTGCAGCAGCAGGGCGATGGAGCCATCGCAGCCCACGCCGAAGCCCCAGACGTCGTCGTGGTCGCCCGAGAGCGCGTAGCGCACCGTGCGTGGCTGGCCGTCCGCGAAGATCCGCCGGGCGTGCTCGACGAGGTCGCCTTCGAGGCAGCCGCCGCTCACGAGCCCGTGGTACTGGCCGTCGGCGGCGATCAGGATGCGATGGCCGGGCTTCGAATAGGTCGAGCCCTCCGTCCCGGTGACGGTCACGAGCACGAGTGGCGCGCCGACATCGCGATGCGCGGCGAAGAATTCGAGGAGTTGCAGGCTGCTCACGCGACACGGGCTCCTGTCGGGCCGGAAAGGAACATTGTGCCGCAGCGCCGTGCCGCGGGATTGACACGGCCGGCAGCGGCCTGTGCAGTCGCGACGGGCGCGGGCTTCGGCGATACTGGCCACCGGGAGGTGGACATGACGGCTGCGACGGGGAATCTGCAGGTCATCGTGCTCGCGGCCGGCGCCTCGACGCGCCTCGGGCAGCCGAAACAGCTCGTGCGCCTCGGGGGCAGGCCGGTGCTGCACCGCGTGGTCAGCGAAGCGGTCGCTGTGGGGGGCAGCAGCGTCACGGTCGTGCTCGGCGCGCACGCGCGCGAACTGTCGCGGCTGCTGCAGAACTCGCCGGCCTCGGTGATCGTGAATCGCCACTGGGAAGAGGGCATGGCCTCGTCGATCCGCTGCGGCCTCGCGGCGGCACCGGCGTCGGCCGAGGCCGTGCTGATCCTGCTCGGCGACCAGGTCGCGGTCAGCGCCGAGGATCTGCACCGGCTGATCGCGGCCTGGGGCGGACACGACACGATCATCGCCGCCAGCGTCTACGGCGGAACGCTGGGTGTGCCCGCGATCTTCCCGCGCTTCTGCTGGCGCGAACTCGCCGAGCTGCGCGGTGACCGCGGCGCGCGCGCGATCATCCAGCGCCACGCCGCAAGGCTCGTGCACGTGCCCATGCCGAGCGCCTCCGTGGATCTCGACACGCCGCAGGATCTGGCGCGCATCCTCGTGCGCGAACCTCCCGCGGCGGGCACATTCGACGCATGATCCTGCCGCTGCACACGCCGCCTGCCGCCGGCGCGACCGCCGTGCTCTCGCCCGCCGTGCGGCGCGTGGTCGCGCGCAACCCGGGGCCATTGACCGGCGCCGGCACCAATACCTACCTGCTGGGCACCAGAGCCGTGATCGTGCTCGATCCGGGACCCGCCGATTCCGCGCACATCGACGCGATCCTGGCCGCGGCGCCGGGCCCGGTCGAGCACATCGTCGTCACGCACACGCACAGTGACCATTCGCCGGGTGCCGCGCTGCTCGCGGCACGCACGGGTGCTGCGCTGATCGGGCTGCCCGGCACACCCGATTACGACATGGACCCCACCTTCGTGCCGGCGCAGGTGCCCGCCGACGGTGATTGCGTTCGTGCCTCCGGCGTGAGCCTGCGTGCGGTTCACACACCCGGACACGTCGGCAACCACGTCTGCTGGCTGTTCGAGGAGGAAGGGCTGCTGTTCTCCGGGGATCACATCCTGGGCGGCGTGACCACCGTGATCATCCCGCCGTCGGGTGACATGGGTGATTTCCTGGCCTCGCTGGGCAGGCTGCGCGCGCTCGAGGCCCGCGGGATCGCGCCGGGTCACGGTCCCGTGCTCGACGACCCCGCGACCGTGATCGATGCGCTGGTCGCGCACCGCCTCGCACGCGAGGCGAAAGTGCTGTGTGCTGTGCGCGAGCTCGGCGGGGCCGATCTGGCCGGGCTGCTGCCCGTCGTCTACGACGACGTGCCCGTGGCCATGCACCGCGTCGCGCGCTTCTCGCTGTGGGCGCATCTGATCAAGCTCGCACGCGACGGGCAGGTGCGCGAGGAAGCGGGGCACTGGCTGCCCGCATGAGTGGTCTCGGCGTCGCGCTCGGGCACTGCCGCATGGTGCTGGGTGGCCGCACCGTGCTGGCGGTGGCGGCGTTCGAGGTGGCGCCCGGCGAGCGCTGGGCCGTGCTCGGGCCCAACGGCTCGGGCAAGACCCAGCTCGTCAAGCTGCTGGCCGGCATCCGCTGGCCGACGCCTTCGGGTCGCGAGCGCCGGGTCTGGCGCGACGCGCGCGGCCGCGAGATCGAGCTCATCGAGGCGCGCGAACACATCGCCTACGTGGGCGCCGAGTCCCAGGACCGCTACTCGCGCCACGACTGGAACTTCACACTCGCGGAGGTCATCGCGACGGGCCTGTTCCACACCGACATTCCGCTGCACGTGCCGGGGCCAGCCGAGGCCCGCGCGGTGGGGCGGCTGCTCGCGCGCTTCGGGCTCGCGGACGTGGCGCGCCGGCGCATGCTCGAGGTGTCCTACGGCCAGCGCCGGCTGGTGCTGATCGCGCGCGCACTGGCCGCGCGGCCGCGCCTGCTGCTGCTCGACGAGCCCTACAACGGCCTCGACGGCGCGCATCGACGGGTGCTGGATGGCGTGCTGGCGCGCCTCGTGCGCAGCCGCGTGACACTGGTGCTGACCGCGCACAGGCTCGAGGATCTGCCGGCGGGGCTCACGCATCTGGCGTTGCTGCGCGCGGGCCGGCTCGCGTACGCGGGCGCCTGGGATGCCGCGCGCGCGCGCCGTGCGCTGGCGCCGGGCCGGGTCGCGAAGCCGCGGCATCGGCAGGCGTCGCGACAGGGCACGGCGCCGTACCTGACTCTCGAGCGCGTGAGCGTGTACCGCGACGGCCGCGCAGTGCTGCGTGACCTCGACTGGCGGCTGCGGGATGGCGAGCACTGGGCCGTGGCGGGTCGCAACGGCAGCGGCAAGAGCACTTTCCTCGGCCTGCTGTACGGCATCCATCCGGCGGCGCTGGGCGGGCGGGTGCTGCGCCGCGATCATCCGCCTGGCACGCCGCTCGACGAGATCCGCAACGACATGGCGCTGGTCTCTCCCGAGCTGCAGACACGCTACGACCCGCACAGCACGGCCGAGGAGATCGTGGTCAGCGGCCTGCGCAACAGCATCGGCCTCAATGCGCCACCGACGGCCCGCGAGCGCGCGGCCGCGCGGTACTGGCTGCGGCTGCTCGGCCTCGAGGTCTGCACACGACGCCGCCCGCGCGAGCTGTCCTACGGTGAGATGCGGCTCGTGCTGTTTGCGCGTGCGTTCGTGCGGCGACCGCGGCTGATGCTGCTCGACGAGCCTTTCACGGGCCTCGATCCCGACCGCCGGCGGCTGCTGAAGCGCGCGCTGTCGGAACTCGCGCAGCGCGGCACGCAGCTCGTGATGGCCGTGCACCACCGCGACGACCTCGTCCCCGAGGTCACGCGGATCCTGAAGCTCGCGCATCGACGCGCCGTGGCGGTGCGCCTGCCGGCGTAGCCCGGACGCGGGCAGCGAAGCGGTGTCCGCCCCTTGTTCCTGACGGCTCGCGTCGTGACGCGGGCTGCGCTAGCATTGGCACAACCTT
>CAYWMY010000101.1:0-8979 GCA_964459405.1 uncultured Steroidobacteraceae bacterium
GCGAGACGCGCGTGGTGCGCGGGGGCGCCTCTGCCAGCCGGCCGCGCGAAGTGCGCGCGGCGGTGCGCGAGGAGGCGCCGCGCCCGCTGCGCCAGAGCGACCTGGGCTTCCGCATCGCGCGTGATGCCGCCGGAACGGCTCCGGCCGCAGGCTCCGCCGCGCCCTGATCGCCGCGGTTCGCGCGCACGGGCCTCAGTCGAGTTCGATGCGCCGCCACGCGCCACGACGCCAGCGGCGGTACAGCAGCGGACCGAGCAGCAGCACGTACACGACCAGTGCGGACCAGCCGCCCGTGGCGCCGAGGCCGACTCCCGGCAGCGCCGGGACGTAGCCGCCGCCCGCCGGGAACGTCAGCAGGTGCGTGAGCGGCACGAATACGCACAGGCCCAGACCGAGCACCAGCACGGCCGGCACGGCGGCATCGCCCGCGCCGCGCAGGCACAGCGCGCTCGCGAAGTTCAGCCCATCGAAGAACTGATACACGGCCGCGATCCACAGCAGCGTGATCGCGAGCTGCACGACGGCCTGCGCGTCCGGGTCGTACACGCCGATGAACAACGGCACGAGCCACGGCCCGGCGAGTGCGATCGCGATGCCGGCCGCGCCCATCATCGTCGCGACCATGAGGATGACCTCGCCACCCAGCCGCGCGGCCCAGTCGCGATCGCCCGCGCCGATCGACTGGCCGACCAGCGTCGTGCCGGCGAGTGCGAAGCCGATGCCCGGCATGTACACGAGCGAGGTCAGCATCATGACGACCTGCGTCGCGGCACCGTCCACGGCGCTCATGCGGACCTGCATGATCTGGAACAACGCAGCCGCGCCCATGTCCGCGGCACCCCCCATCGCCATCGGCAGGCCCAGCGTGAACTGCCGTGCAAGTCGCCGGCCGCGCGGCCTCCAGGTCGCGAGCGGGCGGTAGAGCCGGGGCTCGTGACGCAGGAACAGCCGCAGTGCGAACATCACGCCGACCAGCTGTGCACAGGTCGTGGCCCACGCGGAGCCCGCGATGCCCATGCCGAGTTCGAAGACGAACAGCGCGTTCAGCAGTGCGTTGACCACGACCACGACGGCGGTCACCGCGAGCGTGATGCGCGTGCGGCCGATGCCGTTGAAGAAGCCCATGAAACCCATGAGTGCGGCGGCGAACGGTCCACCCCACAGCCGCGGCTGCCAGAAGTCGACGGCCAGCGCCTGGATCGAGGGCTGCAGATCGAACAGGCCCAGGATCGGCGCGCCCAGCGCGGCGAGCAGCAGGAAAGCCGGTGTGACTGCGAGCGTGGCCCACAGCCCGCTCCAGACCGCCTCGCCGGCACGCCGGTAGCGCCGCGCACCGAAGGCCTGCGCGACCAGCGTCTGCACGCACAGCGTCACGCCCGACAGGAAGAAGATGATCAGCATCAGCAGGAAGTACACCGATGCGATCGCTGCCAGCGCGCTCGTGGAGATGTGCCCGATGAACCAGGTATCGGTGAGGCTCAGGACGGCCTGGATCATGCTGTTCAACATGAGCGGCGCGGCGAGCCGCAGGATCGCGGCGCGATCCACCTGCGCCACGCCGTTCGAGTCGTGGCGGCGTGCGGGCAGGGCGGCGGTGGAGGCCGGGCGGGTCATCGTCGTGTTGTCAATCCGGGGGAACCGCCGGCAGGTCCCTGCCGGGCGCGGCTTGTCGCGGCGCCGGTGCAGTATACGGGCGCCACGCGGCATTTCAGCCGCGGTGCGCCGTCCCGCGGATCGCCGCGGCCATGAAAGCCGGGTCAATAGGCCGTAGAATCGCAGGCCGACGACGCGCGGGCGACGGCAGAATGGAGAGCATGGAGTGAACGATGTGAGCGGGGCCGGCGGCCCGATCGAGACGGAATGCCTGATCATCGGTGCGGGCCCGTCGGGCCTGTTCGCGGTGTTCGAACTCGGGTTGCTCGGCATTCGCTGTCACATCGTGGACACGCTCAAGCACCCCGGCGGGCAGTGCACGGAGCTGTATCCGGACAAGCCCATCTACGACATCCCGGCGCTGCCGGTGTGCAGCGCGCAGGAGCTGGTGGACCGGCTGCTGCAGCAGATCAAACCCTTCAACGCGGGCTGTCACTACGGCGAAGAAGCGCTGACGCTGCTGAAGCAGCCGAACGGGCGCTTCCTGGTCGGGACCTCCGCCGGCACGCAGTTCGATGCGGGTGCGGTCATCATCGCGGCGGGGCTCGGCTCGTTCCAGCCACGACGGCTCGTCGTGCCGGGCGCCGAGACCTTCGAGGGCCGCCAGATCCACTACAAGGTGCAGCAGGCCGAGCAGTACCACGGCCAGGACCTGCTGATCCTGGGAGGCGGCGACAGCGCGCTCGACTGGGTGCTGGAGTTCGCCGGCAAGGCGCGCTCCGTCACGCTCGTGCATCGCCGCGCGGAGTTCCGCGCCGCGCCCGCGAGCGTGGCGCGCATGCAGGAGCTGGTGGCCGCGGGCCGCATCCGGTTTCACGAGGGCGTCGTCGGCGCGCTCAAGGTTGTCGACGACCGGATCACGGGCGCCACCATCCAGACCAGGGCCGGCGCGCCCGTCGCCGAGGTCGGCTGCGACCAGATCATGGCCTTCTTCGGCCTGCATCCGAAGCTCGGGCCGGTCGCCGACTGGGGCCTCGAATTCGACAAGAAGGCGATCCGGGTCGACACCGAGAAGTTCCAGAGCAGCATTCCGGGCGTATTCGCAATCGGCGACATCAACCAGTATCCGGGCAAGAAGAAGCTGATCCTGTCGGGATTCCACGAGGCGGCGCTCGCGGCTTTCGGCGTGCAGGCCTACGTGTACCCGCAGAAGAAGCAGTTCCTGCAGTACACGACGACGAGCCCCGTGATGCAGCAGCGTCTCGGTGTCTCGGCCTCCGGCGATTGAGGCCCGCGTCAGGCCGGCCGCGCGACCGTGGGTGACGAACTGCACGAACTGCTGAAGCTGCACGAGCTCGAACGGCTCGAGGTCGACCTGTACCGCGGCGAGAGCCGCAGCATCGGCGCACCGCAGGTCTTCGGTGGCCAGGTCCTGTCGCAGGCGCTGCTCGCGGCGATGCGCACCGTGAAGGGCCGCACCGTGCACTCGCTGCACGCCTACTTCCTGCGGCGCGGCGATTTCAACGCGCCGATCGTGTACCAGGTGGAGCGCAGCCGCGACGGCGGCAGTTTCTCGAGCCGGCGGGTCTCGGCGATCCAGCACGGCGAGCAGATCCTGACCATGTCCGCGTCGTTCCAGGAACTGCAGCCGGGCTTCACGCATCAGGCATCGATGCCCGAGGTGCCGTCGCCCGAGACCCTCGAGGACCAGGAAACCTTCGTGCGACGCGTCGTGCCGGACCTGTCGCCGCAGCTCGAGCTGTTCCTGCAGCGCGTGCGGCCCTGGCGGTTCCGCCCCGTCGAGCCGCGGCATCCGCGCGTGTTCGAACCGCGGCCGCCGCGGCGCCGCGTCTGGTTCCGCCTCGACGGCGAATTGCCCGACGACGAGACGCTGCACCGGGCGCTGCTGACCTATGTGTCGGACTACAACCTGCTCGACGTCGCGACGATGCCGCACGGCCGCACGCACGTCGACATCACCATGGCGAGCATCGACCATGCGCTGTGGTTCCACCAGCCGCTGCGCGTGGACGACTGGCTGCTGTACGACATCGAGAGCCCCAGCGCCTGCGGCGCGCGCGCCTTCAGCCGCGCGTCGATCTTCACACGCGACGGCAGGCTCGTCGCGAGCGCGGCGCAGGAAGGGCTGATGCGGCTGCGATCACCGCAGGGCACGGGCTGAGGTCGGCGTGAGGGCCTTCTTCATCATCCTCGGTCTCGCGGCACTGTACCTGCTCGGCCACCTGCTGCTGTGGCGCGACACGAAGAACCCGAAGATCCCGAAGATCACGAAGAAGGCGGAGACCTTCGACGA
The DNA here is from genome assembly GCA_964459405.1 of uncultured Steroidobacteraceae bacterium. Lineage (GTDB taxonomy): Bacteria > Pseudomonadota > Gammaproteobacteria > Steroidobacterales > Steroidobacteraceae > CAYWMY01. Next base: position 3,908 of record CAYWMY010000101.1, read on the forward strand.
CGAGGACGACTGGCCGAAGCGCTGAGCCGGACATCGCCGGTCCTTATGGCCTCCTTGCGCGGCGGCCGGCTGTTCCGAATGGAGTCTTTATCGCGGCAGGCCTATGTTCCGCAGCGGGACGGCAACCGCGGGCATCGGGAATGGCGACGTCGGAATCGGGGCATGGAGTCGGGCGCGCGGCTTCCTGGCGCCTGTCGCTGGCCGCGCTCGGCGTGGTCTTCGGTGACATCGGCACCAGCCCCCTGTATGCGCTGCGCGCCTGCTTTGCCGACGTCGGCGGTGTCGCGATCGACACCGCCAATGTCCTCGGCGTGCTGTCGCTGATCTTCTGGTCGCTGGCGCTCGTCGTGTCCGTGAAATACGTGGGACTGGTGCTGCGCGCCGACCACTATGGCGAGGGTGGCGTGCTGGCACTGACGACGCTCGTGCTGTCGGATGCGCCGCGCAGCCATGCGGCGCTGCTCGGAACGCTCGGACTGATCGGCTGTGCACTGTTCTATGGAGACGGTGCCCTGACGCCCGCCATATCGGTGCTGAGCGCCGTGGAGGGGCTGCACGTCGCCATGCCGGCGCTCCGCGACTTCGTCGTGCCCCTGTCGCTCGCCGCGCTCGTCTGGTTGTTCCGCCTGCAGCGGCACGGGACGGGGGCCATTGGCGGACTGTTCGGGCCCGTGATCGTGGTGTGGTTCCTGACGCTGGGTACGGTGGGCCTGGTGGCCGTCGTCGCGCAGCCCGGCGTACTCGCGGCGGTGAACCCGGGGTACGCCTTCGGCTTCATTGCGCATCACGCGGCCGTCGCGACCGGCGTGCTCGGCGCGGTCTTCCTGGCGGTGACCGGCGGTGAGGCGTTGTATGCCGACCTCGGTCACTTCGGCCGCGTGCCGATCAGCCGCGCCTGGTTTCTGCTCGCGTGGCCCTGTCTGCTGCTCAACTATTTCGGGCAGGGGGCGCTGCTGCTCGCGGAGCCCGCGGCGATCGAGAATCCGTTCTACCTGCTGGCGCCGGGCTGGCTGCGCGTGCCGCTGGTGATGCTCGCCACGTCGGCGAGCATCATCGCGTCACAAGCGGTCATTTCGGGCGTCTTCTCCATTACGCAGCAGGGCCAGCAGCTCGGCTATCTGCCGCGGCTCAAGGTCGAGCATTCCTCCGCGGAGTCGATGGGCCAGATCTATGTTCCGGTCGTGAACTGGCTGCTGTGCGCAGCGACGATCGGGCTCGTCGTGGCGTTCGGGTCGTCGTCCAGCCTCGCCAACGCCTACGGCATCGCCGTATCCGGCACGATGACCATCGTCACGGTGCTCATGCTGGTGCTGCTGCTCGGCCGCCGCAGCCGTGTGGCGCGCCTGCAGGCGTGCCTGCTCGCCGCCCTCGGTATCGTGGACGCGGGTTTCCTGGCCGCCAATCTCTCGAAGGTCACCCACGGTGGCTGGTTTCCGCTGCTGTTCGGCGCATTGATCCTGCTGCTGATGCGGACCTGGTACGCCGGGCGGGCCAGCATCGCGGCCCAGGTGGCGCGCGAGGAACGAAGCATCGTGTCCCTGGTCAACCATCTGCAGCACCACCCGCCGGCGCGGGTGCCGGGCTGTGCCGTCTTCCTGAGCCGCAGCGCCGACAGCGTGCCGCGCACGCTGCTGCGCAACCTGCGGCACAACGGCGCACTGCACGCATGCACGATCCTGATGACGATCGTGACCGAGCCCATCCCGCGAGTCGCGCCCGGTCGCAACCTTGAGGTTCAGAGGCTCGCCCCGGGTGTGCAGCGTGTCGTCGCGCGCCTCGGCTTCATGGAGCAGCCCGACGTGCCGCGCCTGCTCAAGGCGGCGGAGCGTCGCGGTCTCGGGCCGCTACCGGAACCCCTGACCTATTTCCTCGGGCGCGAGGTCATCGTGATCGGTCTGGCGCGGGGCATGGCGGCGTGGCGCAAGCATCTGTTCATCCTCATGTCGCGCAACGCCCGGAACGCGGGCGCTCACCTCGGCCTCATGCCGGAGCGTGTGGTTGAAATCGGCGGCCAGGTCCGGATCTGACGCGCGACTATACTGCCCCTGAGTCGCGTTGCGTGACCGCCGGAGTACCGCTGCAGCGGATCGTATCCAGCATGCGCAGGACGGAATTCACATTCGAGCAGGAAGCGGCGCTGGTCGCGGCCCTGGTCGGTCTGGCGGCGGCCGTCGCCTGGTTCGCGAGCGCCTGGCTCGACACCGACAGCCTGGTGCTGATCTTTCTGATCGCCGTCACGGTGGCAGGCGCACTCCTGGGCCTGCGCGCGGCGCTGCTCACGAGCGTCGGCGGATTCCTGGTCTGCAACTTCCTGTTCACGGAGCCACACTTCACTTTCCTGGTGGTCCATCCGGACGACCTCACCTCCCTGGTGGCGTTCCTGATCGTCGCGGTGATCGTCGGGCACCTGGCTGGCCGGCTGCACGAGCGCGCCGAAGAGGCACGTCGCAGCGCGGAGCGCGTGACCACGTTGTTCGACTTCACGCGCCGGATCTACACGGCGGTCGACGAACACGACCTGACGGCGGCGGCCACGGCCGGCATCGGCACGATCCTGGGCCGCCGCTGCGTACTGCTGCAGGCGGCGGCCGACGGCGCGCTGCGGGTGGAGCCCGACATCGAGCGCGAGGGGCTGTTCGATGCCACCGATCTCGAGCACGCGCGGCGCGCGCTGGCACAGGACGAGACCGACGCCGGGGCGCGGTCCGATGGCGTGGCGGCGGGCTGGCGGTTCGAGCCCGTGGCCGGGCTCGGGGTGCTGGCGATCGACTCCGGGCCGCCGCGCCATGAACTCGATGCCGAGGAGTGCCGCCTGCTGTTTGCGCTGCGCACGCAGTTCGGATCCGCCTGGGAGCGGTTCCGCCTGCAGCGGGCGGCCGCGGACGCGCAAATCGAGGAGGCGTCCACCCGCCTGCGGTCGATGCTGCTGGCCTCGGTCTCGCACGATCTGCGCACGCCGCTGGTCTCGGTCATCGGCTCGCTGACCGCATTGCGCGATCTCGACGCGCGGCTGTCTTCGATCGATCGTCGCGAGCTGCTGCAGACGGCGCTCGTCGAGGCCCAGCGACTGAACCGGCTGGTGCAGAACCTGCTCGACATGACCCGGCTGGGACACGGAGCGCTGCAGCCGCGATTGCGCACAGTGGACGTCGCGGAAGTGGTCACCGAGGCTCTGCGGCGGCTCGAGGGCCTGTATGCCCGACGACCCGTGGAGCTGCAGCTCGAGGCGGGGCTGGGTCCGGTGCAGGCCGACCGCACGCTGCTGGAGCAGGTGCTCGTGAATCTGCTGGAGAACGCTGCCAACTATTCGCGGGGCGACGAGCCCGTGACCGTATCCGCGCGCCAGGTCGAGGCCACGGTCGTCATCGGCATCACCGATCGCGGCCCGGGCATCCCGGCTGAATCCCGCGACCGGCTCTTTGAGCCTTTCCAGCGTGGCGGGCGCAGCGATTCGGGCGCTGCGGGTCACGGTCTCGGCCTTGCCATCTGCCGCGGGTTCGTCGAGGCCATGCACGGTTCGATCCTTGCGCGGTGCGGCCCCGCGGGCTCGGGTACGACGATCGAGGTGACGTTGCCCGCCGCCGCGATGGAGCCGCCCGCGGAGGAGTCCGCGTGAGCGCGGCCCGCATTCTGGTGGTGGACGACGAGGCGGCGATCCGGCGTTACCTGCGCATCGTGCTTGCAGCCGAGGGCTACCGCGTGGACGAGACTGCGGCGGGACGGACCGCGATCGCGCGTTGCACGGCGGGTGTTCCGGACCTCGTGCTGCTGGATCTCGGCCTGCCGGACATCGACGGGCTGGACGTCATCCGCGCCGTCCGCGCCTGGAGCCCGGTGCCCATCATCGTCTTGTCGGTGCGTGCCGACGAAGACGACAAGGTCGAGGCCCTCGATGCGGGCGCGAACGACTATCTCCAGAAGCCGTTCGGCACTGCGGAGCTGCTGGCGCGAATCCGGTCGGCGCTGCGCAGCCGGTCGCCGGAGGCCGGCCGCACCGTGTACGAAGCCGGCGACCTGCGTGTCGATCTCGCACGGCATGCGGTCACGCGCGCGGGCCGCGAGATCCGGCTGACGCCGAAGGAGTTCAGCCTGCTGGCGCTGCTCGCGCGGCACGCCGGCCGCGTGCTGACGCACCGTCAGATCCTGGGCGAGATCTGGGGCCCCGGACATGCGGAGGACGTGCAGTACCTCCGCGTCTACATCGGCCAGCTGCGCGACAAGCTCGGCGACGATGCCTCCTCGCCGAAGCTCATCGCCAGCGAGCCCGGCATCGGCTACCGGCTGCTCGACTGAACGCGCGGGCCGGTGCGCCGCCTGCGCCGCGATGCCGCGGGCCCGACGCGTGCCAGCGACGCCAACGCCGGGATCGCGCCACCCGGGCTCGCGGGCATCGCTGGTCTGTTCCGCGCCCACGGGCGTGACGAGACCGGGGCCCGGTGACTTCAAATTGCGACGCCGTCGATTTCACTTAACCTCGTCGCGGCCATACATTGACGTCGTCGATGGGTTCAGCGTGCTTTCTTCCGGTGGGCGACGGCACTTGTCGCGGGGGCGCAGGACGACATGGTGAAGAATGGACCGCTGGCCGCGGTGCACCCGCGGCGGCCGGGTGAAGGAATGGCGCCCGCGCAATGGGCGCGGTGGCTCGACCACCTCTCGGAGGCCGCGGGCACGCAGATGCCGCGGACTTCGGATGCGGCCAGCGCCGTTGCACAGGCCTGGCGTGCGGCGCGCGAAGGTCACCGCGGCCTGCTGTTCGCGGCGGCCCGGTCGCAGTACGCACCGCGCTGACCGCTGTTGCGGCGAGGCCTCGCCGGGTTTCCCGCTCAGGTCTGCTGGTTGAGCCAGTCCTCGCGGTCGATCACGTACAGGTGCATGTCCCAGGACCGGCCGCGTGTCCTGACGCGGCCGCGCAGGGTCGCCTCCCAGCGCAGGCCGGTTTTCTCGGCGACCGCCATCGAGCGCTCGTTGTCGATGCTGATGGTCGCGTACAGCCGCGGTACGCCGAGGTCGACGAATGCGATCCGCGCCAGCGCGCGCGCGAGCTCGGTCGCGTAGCCGTTTCCCCAGTG